>ONEJ01000017.1 GCA_900316805.1 uncultured Lachnospiraceae bacterium | reverse complement strand
AGCATCAACCTGGGCAAAGCAGACGCCCTTCTCACCGAGAGCGAACAGATCAAGGGCGAGACTTTCCAGCCTACCGAGCGTATCAAGGTATATATCCTTGAGGTCAAGGCCACCAATAAGGGCGCTAAGATCCTTGTTTCCAGAACCCATCCGGAGCTGGTAAAACGCCTCTTTGAATCTGAGGTTTCCGAGGTGCGTGAAGGAATCGTAGAGATCAAGGCCATTTCCCGTGAGGCAGGAAGCCGTACCAAGATCGCAGTATGGTCCAACGACCCGGATGTGGATCCGGTAGGTGCCTGTGTCGGAATGAACGGTGCCAGAGTCAATGCCATTGTCAGTGAGCTTCGCGGCGAGAAAATCGACATCATCACCTGGGATGAGAATCCGGCGATCCTGATTCAGAATGCCCTGAGCCCGGCGAAGGTTATTTCCGTTATCGCAGATGCAGATGAGAAATCAGCCAAGGTTGTGGTTCCGGATTATCAGCTTTCCCTTGCCATTGGTAAAGAGGGACAGAACGCAAGACTGGCTGCCCGTCTTACCGGTTTCAAGATCGATATCAAGAGTGAGACTCAGGCGAGAGAGTCCGGCGATTTCATTGATTATGAGAATGATTACGAAGACGAAGATGAGTATTACGACGACGATAATTATGAGGGCGAGAGCTATGATGACAGAAATTACGACGGCGGATACACAGATGAGACGTCTTCAGAGGAATAGAGATGGCAAATAAAAAGATACCGATGCGCCAGTGCGTGGGATGTGGGCAGATGAAGGCCAAGAAGGATATGGTAAGGGTCATTAAGACCCCGGAGGATGCGGTGCTTCTGGATGCCACCGGCCGCAAGAACGGCAGGGGAGCCTACATTTGTGCCAATCCGGACTGCCTGAAGCAGGCCAGAAAATCC
Organism: uncultured Lachnospiraceae bacterium; assembly: GCA_900316805.1. Taxonomy (GTDB): domain Bacteria; phylum Bacillota; class Clostridia; order Lachnospirales; family Lachnospiraceae; genus Roseburia. The sequence continues at coordinate 66,071 of ONEJ01000017.1, read as the reverse complement.
AAGGGACTGGAGCGATCTTTGAAAATGGCGATTCCACAGGAAGTGTACGATAGTCTGGAAAAGGAGATGAATACGCTTGCAGAATGATAGAATATTATCGATGTTAGGGATTGCCGCGAAGGCAGGAAAAGTAGTAAGCGGTGAATTTTCCACGGAAAAAGCGGTAAAATCCGGTCACGCATATCTCGTGATCGTCTCTGCGGAGGCATCCGAGAACACCAAAAAGAGCTTTTTGAATATGACGGATTTTTATCATGTACCGTGTTACTGTTACGGGAGCAAGGAGGAGCTTGGGCGATATATCGGCAAGCAGTTTCGGGCATCCCTGGCAGTGACGGATGAGAATCTGGCGCGGGCCGTGGAGTGTAAGCTTAAGGACAGCAAAACTGAATAACGGAGGTAATTCATTTATGGCAAAAATGAGAGTTCACGAACTCGCAAAAGAGTTAAATATAAAATCACAGGATATTATAGATACGTTAAGCACAACAGACTTTGCAGTAAGAAGTGCATCCAGCAACATCGAGGATGCTGCCCAGGAGGTGGTGAGAAAGAAGTTTGCAAAGGCACCGGCCAAGACAACTGCGCAGCCTCAGCCTGCAGCAGCTGCTCCGTCATCTTCCCAGACACCGGCCAAGGCTCCGGCAGGAAGAGGCGATGCAAAGTCTGCAGACGGCAAGGAACGCCCGAAGAAGAAGTCCAGCATTACGGCTGTTTTCAATGCACAGTACAGCAAGCAGGGGAATCGCCCGGCACAGGGAAAAGGCCGTGGCGGCAGCGGAAATGGCAAAGGACCGAGAAGGGATGACAGACAGCGCCCGGAGCAGCACAGTATCATTCGCCCCCGTCCGGTAGGCGAGCGTGCTATGCGTCCCATCAGTGAGCGTACCGCCAACAACGTGGATGATTTTGATAACATTCGTCCGGCTAAGCGTGCTCAGGAGGAGAATCGTGGTGCAGGCCAGAATCAGAGAAACCTGGGCCAGAGCCGTCCAAACGGAGATCACACAGACCGCGTGGAGCGCAGAGACCGCAACGATCGCGGCGAGCGGAATGAAAGAACGGACAGAAATGATAGAAATGTAAGAAACGACAGAAACGACAGAACTGATCGCCCCGCAAGAGCCGGTCAGGATAATCGTGGTGGCAGAGGTGCAAGACCGAATAATGACCGTCCGAACAGTGGAAGACCTCAGAATGACCGCGGACCGCAGAACAGAAACAAGGGCGGCCGTATGGAGGCTGCTCCGGCAGAGGAAGTAAGAGGCAAGGAGAGCCGGGAGAGAGGCACTGACCGCCGCAATAACAACAAGCATCAGGATCACGATAAGCTGGGCGGAAAGCGTCAGGAGAACTATATCAATCTGGAGAAGCACGGCGGCAAGAAGAAACCGCAGCAGCAGCCGAAGCCGAAGGAGGAAGAGGATGTAATCAAGACCATCACCCTTCCGGAGAAGCTGACCATCCGTGATCTGGCTGACAAGATGAAGATTCAGCCTTCTGCCATCGTGAAGAAGCTTTTCATGAAGGGACAGATGGTAACGGTAAACCAGGAAGTGGATTTCGAAACTGCCGAAGAGATAGCACTGGAGTTCAATTACATCTGTGAGCCGGAAGAGAAGGTGGATGTGATCGCAGAGCTTTTGAAGGAGGATGAGGAGAATCCAAAAGATCTGGTTGCCCGTCCGCCGGTTGTATGCGTTATGGGTCACGTTGACCATGGTAAAACATCCCTGCTGGATGCCATCCGTTCAACCCGTGTAACAGACCGTGAGGCTGGTGGTATTACCCAGCATATCGGTGCATCTGTGGTATCCATCAACGATCAGAATATCACTTTCCTGGATACACCGGGACATGAAGCGTTTACCGCCATGCGTATGCGCGGTGCCAACTCCACGGATATCGCAATCCTTGTTGTGGCTGCAGACGACGGCGTGATGCCCCAGACCGTAGAAGCAATCAACCATGCCAAGGCTGCCGGTGTCGAGATCATTGTTGCAGTCAACAAGATCGATAAGCCAAGTGCCAATATTGAAAAAGTAAAGCAGGAGCTGTCTGAGTATGAACTGATTCCGGAGGATTGGGGTGGAAGCACGATTTTCTGTCCGGTTTCTGCACATACTAAGGAAGGAATCGATAACCTTCTGGAGATGATTCTTCTTACGGCAGAGGTGCTGGAGCTGAAAGCCAACCCGAACCGTAACGCAAGAGGTCTTGTGATCGAGGCTCAGCTGGATAAGGGGCGTGGTGCTGTTGCGACCGTTCTGGTACAGAAGGGAACCCTGCATGTAGGGGATTCCATCGCCTGCGGAAGCAGTTATGGTAAGGTTCGTGCCATGGTAGATGACAAGGGACAGCGGGTAAAGAAGGCTATTCCATCCACACCGGTAGAAATCCTTGGTTTGAACAGTGTGCCTGCAGCCGGTGAGACTTTCGTGGTCTGTGATTCCGATAAGGAGGCAAAAGCCTTTGCGGACACTTATATTTCCGAGGAGAAGAACCGCCTCATCGAGGATACCAAGTCCAAGATGTCCTTAGACGATCTGTTCTCACAGATTCAGTCCGGAAACATGAAGGAACTGGATATCATCGTCAAGGCCGATGTGCAGGGATCTGTGGAGGCTGTAAAGCAGTCTTTGGTGAAGTTGTCCAACGAGGAGGTTGTTGTCAAGGTCATTCACGGCGGTGTTGGTGCCATCAACGAGTCCGATGTTATCCTGGCATCCGCTTCCAATGCAATCATCATTGGTTTCAACGTTCGTCCGGATCCGATCGCAAAGCAGACTGCCGACAACGAGGGCGTAGATATCCGTCTCTACAAGGTCATCTACAACGCCATCGAGGATGTGGAAGCTGCCATGAAGGGTATGCTGGATCCGATTTTCGAGGAAAAGGTACTGGGCCATGCGGAAATCCGTCAGATTTTCAAAGCGTCTGGCGTGGGCAATATCGCCGGTTCCTATGTGCTTGACGGCCTTATCGAGAGAGGATGCAAGGTACGTATTTCCCGTGAAGGAAATCAGATCTTCGAGGGTGATCTTGCTTCCCTTAAGAGATATCAGGATGATGTCAAGGAAGTTAAGGCCGGTTATGAGTGTGGTCTTGTATTTGACGGCTTCAACGAGATTCAGGAGTTCGACCAGATCGAAGCATATAAGATGGTTGAGGTGCCTAGATAATATATAAGCCGGCAAAATGCCAGAATAGGAAAGAAAATGAGAAAAAACAGTATTAAGAATATTCGAATTAATGAAGAGGTTATGCGGGAGCTGTCCAACATTATCCGCGGGGAAATTAAGGACCCGCGGATTAACCCCATGACTTCGGTAGTTGCCGTGGAGGTAGCACCGGATCTAAAGACGGCCAAAGCCTATATCAGCGTGCTTGGGGATGAGCAGTCCCAGAAGGACACCATCGCCGGACTGCGTTCTGCGGAGGGATTCATCCGCAGAAGTCTTGCAAAGTCTGTGAACCTGCGCAATACGCCGCAGATTACCTTTGTGCTGGATCAGTCCATTGAGTATGGCATTCATATGTCGAAGATGATTGATGAGGTAACGAAGGGAAATCGAAGTACGGAGGAAGATGAAGGCACCGGGGGATCTGAGTGAACCTCAAATAATGTATTAGCAACTTATTTTTCACTATACTAAGTGAGATGTTGTAGGTTCTTGGGCGGGACACATAATTTATTTTGCATACGCCCACAGGAGAATAAAGAAACACAGAATATTTTATAAAAATGGGCGGAATGAATAACTTATTTTCTATACGCCCACGAAGGAAGATATTTGGCCAAAAATATGTAAAATGATGGGCGTATATGAAAAAATACCTTTATAACGCCCAAAATTCAGTGTTTTTGGATGTGAAAAGAGAAAAATGTGGGCGCATCGAGAAAAAGTTTTCCGTATCGCCCATGGATATGCGATAAGGAGTTATAAAACATGAGGCTTGATACAGTTCTTGCAGGGAAAAAGAGTGTTGGAATTGCCGGACACGTCCGCCCGGACGGTGACTGCACCGGTTCCACTCTGGCAGTATACAATTATATAAAGACCTATTACCCGGATGTGGATGTGCGGCTGTATCTGGAGCCAATTCCGAATATTTTCAAGTTCCTACAGCGCTCAGAAGAAATCAAAAGCGAGTACACGGATGAAATCGAATTTGATCTCTTTATCTCGCTGGACTGCGGCGATGAGAGACGGCTCGGAAATGCAGTAAAATACTTCCAATCTGCAAAGCATACCTTCTGCATTGATCATCATGTCAGCAATCAGGCCTTCGCTGAGGAAAATTACATCTTTCCGGATGCCAGTTCCACCTGCGAGCTGGTGTTTGAATTGATGGATACGGATCGTATCACGAAAGAGATTGCAGAGTGCCTTTATACGGGAATCGTACATGACACAGGGGTTTTCCAGTACTCCTGCACAGCCTCCAAGACCATGAATGTGGCTGGGATACTTATGGATAAGGGAATCGATTTTCCACGGATCGTGGATAAGACCTTCAATGAAAAGACCTTCAATCAGAACAAAATTATGGGGCAGGCACTGCTGAACAGCCGCCTGTATCTGGATGGTCGATGTATCATCAGTGCAATTACCCGGCAGGAAATGCAGAAATTTGATGTGCTTCCGAAACACATGGAAGGTATTGTGAGTCAGCTTCGGGTTACCAAAGGTGTGGAATTGGCTGTGCTTCTCTACGAAAATGAAGACGGTTCTTATAAGGTAAGCTTTCGGGTCAACGGAGATTTTGATGCCGCAAGCCTTGCCATGCATTTTGATGGAGGCGGTCATGTGAAGGCTGCCGGATGTACCATGTACGGCACCCAGGAGGAGAATATTGAGGCGCTGCTGGCGGAAATCATGAAACGAATGGATTAAAAACAGTTGGTAAGTGGGACATGAAAAACGGAATTATCAATGTATATAAGGAGCGGGGCTTTACCTCTTTCGATGTGGTGGCAAAGCTCCGCGGTATTTTGAAAGAAAAGAAAATCGGACATACCGGAACACTGGATCCTGATGCCACAGGTGTACTGCCGGTCTGCGTCGGGAATGCTACGAAGGTGTGTGCACTTTTGACAGACAAGGACAAGGTCTACGAAGCGGTGCTTCATCTGGGTCTGACCACGGATACCTTGGATGCTTCCGGCACAGTGCTTACTGATTGTTCCGCTGCGGCCGCAGAACTCACAGAGGATGAGGTTCGGGCGGCTGTTTTGCAGTTTGTGGGTACATATGAGCAGGTTCCACCCATGTACTCCGCTTTGAAGGTCAATGGCAAAAAGCTGTGTGATCTGGCCCGGGCGGGCGTTGAGGTGGAACGGAAAGCCAGAAAAGTGACGATTTTTTCCATTGATATCATAAAGATGGAGCTTCCTCTAGTTACCATGAGGGTACACTGCTCCAAAGGCACGTATATCCGCTCCCTCTGTGCTGATATCGGCGAGAAGCTTGGGGTTGGTGGCCGGATGGATGCTCTGGTGCGCACCAGAGTCAGCGCCTTTACATTGGAGAATGCCCATACGTTAGCAGAAATCGAAGAGTACCGCGACCGGGAGGCTTTGGATGAACTTATGATGCCGGTAGATACGGTGTTTGCCGAGCTGCCGGGACGACAGGTGAAACCGGAAGCGGTGCGTCTTCTGATGAATGGAAATCGGCTGGTAGAGGATGATTTTGCGGCTGGTTGTGACTTGGAATTTCAGAAGCAGCCGGTGTGGGACGTTATGAAGGTAGTGAGTGAATGCGGACAAGAGAAGAGTGTTGCGGATACAGTGCGAGAAGGCGAACGTATGCAGAGCGTTGAGAATATTGCGGATGAGAACCGGCAGGAGCGGAGCGGTGTGCATGCAGTGAGTCATGGACAACAAGCGCAGGAATCGGCTGATGTTATCAATAAAAATAATTGGATTCGCGTATACGATGACAAGAATATTTTCCGTGGCATCTACCAGAAACTGCCCGAAGAGGGGAATTATAAGCCTGTGAAAATGTTTTTGTAATGGAATCGTCTTCAGAATGATAATAGAAAAATTATTTTATTGCCAGCTGAAGGCTGAATTTCCACACAGATAAATGTATGTTAGGATTTTTTGAATAGAACGATGATTTGCTATAAGAATACCGAAGAATTTCATATTGAAGAGCCTACATCACTTTCTCTTGGAAAGTTTGACGGGGTACATCGGGGGCACGAGGAACTGCTTGCAAGACTGATGCATGATAAGAGGCAGGGTCTTAAGGCGGCTGTTTTTACCTTTGACATCCCCCCAAAGAAACTGACGGAAAATCATAATTACCGGCTGCTGACCACAAACCTGGAGAAACAGACAATTTTGGAGCAGCGGGGGGTGGATTATCTGCTGCAGTGTCCCTTTACCCCGGAGGTCATGCACATGGAGCCGGAGGATTTTGTGGCCTGGCTGGTGCGGGATCTTCATGTAAAAAGCATTGTGGTGGGGACGGATTTCCACTTCGGACACAACCGCCGGGGAGACCGGGAATTGCTGGGACAGCTTGCCCCGAAGTATGGGTATGAACTGACTGTAGTTGAAAAACTGCAGTATCAGGGCAGAGATATCAGCAGCACTTATGTCCGTGAGGAGATTTTGAAAGGGAATATGCAGACGGCCAATGAACTTTTAGGCTATTCATTTTTTGTCCAGAGCGAAGTGATTCACGGAAGACAGCTGGGACGAACTCTTGGAATTCCCACCATCAATATGGAACTGCCCGCGGAGAAGCTGCTTCCGCCCAAGGGAGTATACGTCACCCGGGTAGTGATTGGCGGTCGGAGTTACACCGGTGTTACCAACGTGGGACAGAAACCCACTGTCAGCAGCAACCATAAGGTGAATGTGGAAACCCATATTCTGGATTACGAGGGTGATCTTTATGGACAGGTTCTGCGCGTCAGCTTTCTGACATTTGTCCGGCCGGAACAGAAATTTGCCTCCGTGGAGGAATTGAAGGCGCAGATGGAGCGGGATATTGAGACCAGCAGGAGAATGGATGGGGTGTAACCATTACCGGGCAACCTTTCATTCATTGAGTGTGGATGGAACGAAGAGAAGCGAACTATTTAGATTTGGTGTTCCCTTCATGCACATCACATTGAGCAGCATAATGAAAGTTTATTTTTCTTTGAAGTAATTGGAAATGGGCGCATGGGGAAAAGAAACTTTCTATACGCCCATGACTTTCTGATGAAATCGAATCTTGGAATACAATATGGGCGCTGAAGTAATAAAATTATCCATGCGCCCAAAATATATCCCGCTCATCGGAATTTGGATGTCAAAATGGGCGCATATGGAAAAATATGTTGCTAGCGCCCATATATGGAAAAAGTTCTTTACAAAAGAGAATAATTCTGCTTTAATATGCATAAGGCATTTGCCTGGATAAGGTGTTGGGCTGATCAGATAGAACCGCTGCAAGTGATCAGGACAAGCAAAAATAAGAGAAGGGGGCGAAGATTATCGTCAATGAACAAATGATTTTCGAGCACCAGAGGCTTGAAAAAGAAATCCGCTCCATACAGGAGCAATTAAAGGAATTGCCGGAGGGCAAACTCTTCTGTAGAAGAAACGGAACTCACATCAAGTGGTATCAAAGTGATGGTCAAATTCAGACCTATCTCCCCAAAAAGAAACGAAAATTAGCGGAACAACTTGCAAAGAGAAGGTATCTTACTACTTTGCTGGCAGACGATATTCACGAGAAGAATACAATTGAGATGTATTTGAGACATCATCGTGAGAAGGCTGCTGAAGATATGATACGAGCATCCAGTCCGTTTCAGGAACTGCTATTTCCTGCTTTTCAATCTACATCCCAGGATCTTCAAGACTGGGCAAATTCCCCATATGAGAAAAGTGAACAATATCCGGAACACTTAGTATTTGAAACAGGTTTTGGTATTTGTGTCCGTTCGAAGTCAGAGGCAATGATTGCAATGTCACTGCGTGAACATAAAATTCCTTTCCGATACGAATGTGTTTTGGAATTGGGGGGAGAAAAGATTTTTCCGGATTTTACCATCAGGCATCCGAAGACGGGGGAATATTATTATTGGGAACATTTAGGGTTGATTGACAAGAAGGACTATCGAAGGAAAACAATTTGGAAGATGAATCTGTATTTGGAAAATGATTTTCGTGTTTCCGGAAATTTGATTTTCACTTCCGAAAATGATGATCATCCCTTAAGACCAATGGATGTCATGAAAACAATTGAACATCATTTTTTGTAGGAAACAGATTTGTAAATCAGCTATGCGTCAACGATTTTCCAAATAAAATTGATTCATAAGCAATTTTTCATTTTCCATGCTCCACAATTTTTTATGAAATTGATCATGGCAGTCGAAATGGGCGCTGGGGAAAAGATCCTTTCTATACGCCCATGATTTTCAGATGAAATCGATTTAGGGAATACAATATGGGCACTGGCGTAATAAAATTTTCCATACGCCCAAAATACTTGCCCCTCATCGGAATCTGGATGTCAAAATGGGCGCATAGAAAAAAATGTATAGTCAGAGCCCAAAAAAGAGGAAAACCGAAGATACAGAAGAAATTTCGTGGTCGCATAGAGAAAAATGTGTATCCAGCGCCCAAAAAGGAAAAGCCCATGGATACAAAAGAAGGGGGCGTGGGCGCATAGAAAAATATAATGTTACAGAAATGTTACATAAATGTGTTGACAATATGAAAAAAGATTGTTATACTTTGTACAATTATAAGTATATAGCAAAATACGACATCCGAATGGAGGATTCTATGAAATTCAACGAATTGATAAAGAAGAGACTTGGTCTTGTATTGGCATTCTCGCTGGTGATTACCGGCGGTGCGGTATATGCAGGCGTGTCCGCTGGAAGCAGGGGGGCGGTATCCGGTCAGACTGGAGAGACAGATGGTCTGACAGCAGGTGTGGCGAATGATCTTCGAGCCAGTGAAGCAGAGGCAATAGATGTAACAGCAGGTGTGACAGATCAGCTGTATGATTATTCCGTTATAGCTGTTACCCCGAATCAGCTGGAGACTGTTGGACAGGGAACCGGCGATACCGATGCGGCAGAGGCAGGAAATATAAACGTAGCCGGCAATGTGGCAGGAAAGAGCAGCGCATCCGATGCGACAGACAATGTGGCAGGAAAGAGCAGTGCATCCGATGCAGCAGACGCCGGAAAGGGATCTGAATCAGCCGGAACCGACTCACAGGCCTCAGACAATGCAGAGGACGAAACCATCTGCGGCTTCAAAAAAATTGGAATCGCAGCCGTGAGAGAGGGCAACCTGAATGTCCGTGCCAAAGCAACCACAGACAGTAAGGTGGTTGGAATGATGACAAAGCATGCTGCCTGTGAGATCCTTGGAAAAAAGGGGGAATGGTACCATATAGAATCCGGCAAGGTAAAAGGCTATGTAAGGGGCGATTACCTGATCCGCGGCGAGCAGGCGAAGGCAATTGCCAGAGAAGAAATCGTTAAGGTGGCAACGGTCAATACCACAACTCTTCGTGTCAGGGAGAAAGCTACTTTGGATTCCCCGACACTTACCCTTGTGGGAGAGGGCGAGGATCTTGTGATTGAGGCAGAGAAGAACGGCTGGTATAAAGTAGAAGTCGATGATCAGAAGGGATATATTTCCGGCGATTATGTTGATATTTCTGAGAAGCTTCCAACGGCTCAGTCCATCAAGGAATTGAAAAAGGGGGAAGGGTATTCGGATACCCGTGTATCGTTGGTACAGTATGCACTGCAGTTTGTAGGAAATCCTTACGTATGGGGCGGGACAAGCCTGACAGGTGGAATCGACTGCTCCGGCTTTACTATGCAGGTGTACGCTCACTACGGAATTTCGCTTCCTCACCATGCAGCATCACAGCCGGCATGCGGCAAAAGAATCAGCGCCTCCGAAGCAAAGCCGGGAGATCTGTTCTTCTATGGCAGCGACAGCAGTATCGGGCATGTGGGAATTTATATTGGAAATGGACAGATTGTTCACGCCAGTAATCCAAGAACCGGAATCAAGATTTCCAGCGCCTATTACCGGACGCCGATATGTGTAGCGAGCTATCTGTAATCAGTGCTCAGACAGCTTATCATGAAAACCAGACATGGAAAGGCATATTGGTTGATAGGAGCAAGCGACAGAAAAGTATGCATAAAAATATTGCAAAATAGCAGAATATATGTCTTGACAGCAACAAAAAAATATGGTAATCTCTAATAGTTGTTAGAAACAAGTAGAGTATCCACTCTCACCTAAGCGCAATTAGGCGACTTAGTGTTCATACCTTTAACATGTATTAGAATGTTAGATGTAATAGTGGATAGTCTGCCTATCCACTATTTTTTTGGAGGTATAAGACCATTAGCGAATTAATGATTAATGAACAAATCAGAGACAGGGAGGTTCGTCTGATCGGACCGGATGGAGAGCAGATCGGTGTCGTTTCCGCGAGAGAGGCACAGAAGATTGCTGATGATGCAGGACTCGACCTGGTAAAGATCGCGCCGAATGCCAAGCCGCCTGTATGTAAGGTGATCGATTATGGCAAGTACCGTTACGAGCTGGCTCGTAAAGAGAAGGATGCCAGAAAGAAGCAGAAGATCGTCGAGATCAAGGAGATTCGTCTTTCACCGAACATTGATACGAATGATTTGAATACGAAGATGAATGCTGCAAGAAAGTTCTTATCCAAGGGCAATAAGGTGAAGGTCACACTTCGCTTCCGCGGACGTGAGATGGCTCATATGAATAGCAGCAAGCATATTCTGGATGACATCGCTGAGAATCTCTCCGATGTGGCAGTAGTGGAGAAAGCACCGAAGGTCGAAGGCAGAAGCATCGGCATGGTGCTGGCAGAGAAAAGATCATAGAATTAAGGAGGAAATTAAAATGCCAAAAATGAAGACAAGCAGAGCGGCTGCAAAACGTTTCAAACTTACAGGAACCGGAAAGTTAAAGAGAAATAAAGCTTACAAGAGACATATCTTAACCAAGAAGTCTGCAAAGACCAAGAGAAACTTAAGAAAAGCAGCTATGACTGACGAGACAAATGTTAAGAATATGAAGAAGATTTTACCATACATCTAAGAAGTTGTTAATGTGATAAGTTTCCAACGGAAACTTATCATGCAGCGTCGGCCCTTCGCCGAAGGCGAACTGTGCATGGGCCGATGTTCAATATAAGGAGGATATAAGAAATGGCAAGAGTAAAAGGCGGATTAGGCGCTAAGAAAAGACATAACAGAACTTTAAAGTTAGCAAAGGGCTACAGAGGAGCTAGATCCAAGCAGTACAGAGTAGCAAAGCAGTCCGTTATGAGAGCCTTAACAAGTTCTTATGCAGGACGTAAGGAGAGAAAGAGACAGTTCCGTCAGCTGTGGATCGCACGTATCAACGCTGCCGCTCGTCTGAACGGACTTTCCTACAGCCAGTTTATGCATGGCTTAAAGCTTGCAGGGGCTGATTTAAACCGTAAGGTTCTCGCTGATATGGCAGTAACTGACGCAGCAGGTTTCGCAAAGCTCGCAGAAGTAGCAAAGAACGCATTGTAATATGTAATTTGCCGAAGGCAAATTGCCTACGCACATGCGGATTATGTACTCCCGGACAGAAAAGGTCCGGGAGTTTTTTGATAGGAAAAAGTGCTGATTGCATAGACAATATTGCCGTTTTGCGCTAGAATGTATAGGAATATTTGAAAAAGATAAAGGAGAGATAAAATGGCAATTTTAGTGACCGGCGGTGCCGGATATATCGGAAGCCATACCTGCGTGGAACTGTTGAACGCAGGATATGAAGTGGTCGTACTGGACAATTTATGCAATTCTTCGGAGAAATCTCTGGAGCGAGTGGAAGCGCTCACGGGGAAAAAGGTGACCTTCTATAAGGGGGATATTCTGGACCGGGAACTTCTGGAGAAGATTTTTGACCGGTGTGAGATTGACAGCTGCATTCATTTTGCGGGATTAAAGGCGGTGGGAGAGTCTGTTTCCAAGCCCTGGGAGTATTATAACAATAACATCTCCGGAACACTGACGCTTGTGGATGTGATGCGCCAGAATGGATGCAGGAATCTGATTTTTTCCTCGTCGGCCACCGTGTACGGGGATCCGGCAGAAATTCCGATCACGGAGGAGTGCCCGAAGGGACAGTGTACCAATCCTTATGGCTGGACCAAATCCATGCTGGAGCAGATTTTGATGGACATCTATAAGGCGGATAATGCGTGGAATATCATCCTCCTTCGGTATTTCAATCCCATCGGGGCACATCCGAGCGGAACTATGGGAGAAAACCCTAACGGCATTCCGAACAATCTCATGCCATATATCACACAGGTGGCGGTAGGAAAGCTGAAGGAACTTGGAGTTTTCGGAAATGATTATGATACGCCGGACGGCACCGGAGTCCGGGACTATATTCATGTGATGGATCTGGCTGGCGGACATGTCAGTGCTCTGAAGAAAATTGCTGAGAAAGCAGGGCTTTGTATCTATAATCTGGGAACCGGCCAGGGCTACAGCGTTCTTGATATTGTGAAGAACTTTGAGGAAGCCACCGGAATCAGGATCCCTTATGTGATCAAACCGCGCCGCGCCGGTGATATCGCTACCTGCTACTGTGATCCGGGAAAAGCAGAGCGTGAGTTGGGCTGGAAAGCTAAGTATGGCATCCGGGAAATGTGTGAGGATTCCTGGAGATGGCAGAAAAATAATCCCAATGGGTATGAAGATGAAATAAAATAAAAAATATGCAAAATCCCCTCTGTACATGCATACTATGTATAGAGGGGTGTTTTTCTTTGAAAAAACGATTTTGGCCATGAATGAAAGGGTGCTTTGAAAAAACGAAATTGAAGTTTGGGAAATGTGGGGAATAAAAAAACACCTTCTTGCAAAGATGTCTTTCGGGTTGGGCTGTTATTCTTAACAGAGCAGTCCGTACGGGAATCGAACCCGTGTTTCCGCCGTGAGAGGGCGGCGTCTTAACCGCTTGACCAACGAACCGTATATTACTATACCATGGGTTTTATCAAAAAGCAAGTATTTTTTGAAAGTTTTTGAAGAAATGTATCTTTTGGCATACGGAAAACTGTGACCAATTTCCTATTTGGTATGTTTTCGACAAAAAAGCACTAGAAATAATGTGAAATTTAGTTAAAACACCGAATGGGTACTTGCATTTTACGTAAAGGAATGGTATTATACTTGTAAACAGAGAGGAACGATGTTTCGTTCTAAGGGGGAGAAGAAGAAATGGCGCTAGGCAAGAAGAAACGTCTCGGAGACATGCTTGTCGAAGAGGGGGCGATTACACAGGAACAGCTTGATAAAGCGCTGAAGTCATCGAAGGAGACTGGCAAGCGTCTTGGAGAGGCATTAGTTGAGAGTGGAGCGATATCTGATGTGGATATTATGTCCACATTGTCCAAGCAGTTGGGAATTCAGGCGGTTTCACTGATTGGAATCCAGATTCCGGAAGAATTACTGAAGCTGTTGAGCGCGTCGATCTTGAGAAAAGACCGGATGGTTCCGATAGGATTTTATAATGGGAATCCCGGTGTGGTTGAACTGGCGATGGCGGATCCTATGGATCTGGCGGCAATTGATGATTTTGCCATGGCAACGGGCTTACAGTCTGAACCGGTACTGGCTCTTTCTCGTGAAATCATGGTGACATTGGATCGTTACTATGGTAATAATGAAACCTTGGAAGCTGCGAATAAGTACGCGGCTGAGCGTAAGAAGGTTGAGGAAGAGAAGAGAGAAGAGAACGATGATGGAGATTTGAATGACTCTCCGATTGTAAAGCTGGTACGATCCATGATTGAACAGGCGGCCAGACAGAGAACATCCGATATTCACGTGGAGGCTTTGGAGCGCATGGTGCGCGTGCGCTATCGTATTGACGGTTCTCTTTATGAGAGAGCTTCTTATGATATCCATCTGCTTCCGGCCATCATTGCGCGACTTAAGATTATCGGCGGTATGGATATTTCCGAGAAGAGAAAACCACAGGACGGTCGAATTACCATGACGGTTGATCATACAGAGTATGATATCCGAGCATCTATTCTTCCTACGGTATATGGCGAGAAATGCGTTATGCGACTTGCCCAGAAGAAGATGCTTACCAGGGACAAGAGCGAACTTGGCTTTACTCCGGAAGAGATGAAGAAGTTTGATATGATTCTGAAGAATCCGAATGGAATCATCCTTGTTACCGGACCTACCGGTTCCGGTAAATCTACCACGCTTTATACTGCGTTAAGTGAATTAAATACAGAAAACGTTAACATTATTACTGTCGAAGATCCTGTCGAGGCAAATATCGATGGAATCAATCAGGTGCAGACCAATAACAAAGCAGATCTTACCTTTGCATCTGCACTTCGTTCTATCTTGCGACAGGATCCGGATATTATCATGATTGGTGAGATTCGAGATACTGAGACAGCTAAGATTGCTGTACAAGCCTCAATTACGGGACACTTGGTAGTAAGCACCTTACATACAAACAGTTCTGCCAGCACTCTGACCCGATTGATGGACATGGGTATTGAAAGCTACTTGCTGGCAGATTCCATGGTGGGTGTTATTGCCCAGCGACTTGTCCGTAAACTCTGTAAACGCTGTAAGGAACGGGTGGAGGCTACGAGAGAAGAGAAGAAGCTTCTTGGAGTACCGGTGGATGAACCATTAGAGATATTTAAACCCTGCGGCTGTGACCACTGTGGGCGTACCGGTTACAGAGGACGAATGGGTGTTTATGAGATTATGACAATTACTCCTGCCATCCGCCGTGTCATCAGTAAACACGGAACGGCAGAGGAAATTAAAGATGTAGCTGTAGCAGAAGGGTTACAGACTCTTCGAATGGGTGCATCAAAGCTTGTTATTGACGGAATTACATCTTTCTCGGAGATGATGAAGGTATCTTTCGATAATGATGCAATAGATGAGGAAAGCTGAGGGAATAAGAAGTGGAATTGCTGACGGGAGAATTGACGGCACAAAGTATCTTGCTTTATTCGGATGAACAGCATGCATCCGATATCCATCTGGTAGCGGGATGTGCACTTATGATTCGAATTGACGGAGGATTGGTTCCGGCATCGGATCATCTGCTGACAGAGGCAGAGACAGAAAGAATTACAAAGTCCATGATTACGGAGAAGCAGTGGAAGGAATTAGTGGAAGTTGGGGAATTGGATTTTTCGTATTCTTTTCCGGGTTTTACCAGAGTCCGTGTGAATGCTTTTAGACAGCGCGGATCCTACGCGTTGGCCATGCGAATCCTGGCATTTAATATTCCGACACCCCAGACTCTTGGAATTCCAAGAGCGGTAGTGGATCTGACGAATCGTAAGAGAGGTCTGGTGCTGGTAACCGGAGCTACCGGTTCCGGAAAGTCGACGACACTGGCTTCACTGATTCAGGAAATCTCGAATAAATACTCCAGACATATTATCACTATGGAGGATCCGATTGAGTACCTGCATCATCACAACCAGTCGATCATAGACCAGCGAGAGGTTGGAAGTGATACCACAAGTTATGCGAATGCCGTCCGGGCGGCTCTTCGAGAGGATCCGGATGTAATCCTGATCGGAGAGATGCGAGATCTGGAAACAATCTCCACGGCGATTACTGCTGCAGAGACCGGACATCTGGTATTCTCGACTCTACATACCAACAGTGCAGCAGAAGCTGTAGATCGTGTTATCGACGTGTTTCCGCCCCATCAGCAGCCCCAGATCCGCATTCAGTTCGCTGCAGTTATCGAGGGAATCATCGCCCAGCAGCTGATACCGCAGATTTCCGGCGGACGAGTTGCTGCCTTTGAGGTAATGCTGGGAAGTCCTGCAATCCGTAACCTGATTCGTGAAGGAAAAGCATTCCAGATTCCTTCCATGATCCAGACCAGTAAGAAGGAAGGCATGCAGCTGATGGATGACCATCTGTATGAACTGGCACTGACGAACTTTATTTCCAGGGATGACGCAATTCTGTTTTCCCATGATCAGAATGCTATGGCACAGAAAACTGCCATGTTAGGATAAGGAGAGAAAATGCCTGAATATAGTTACAGAGCCATAGACAAGTATGGCAAGGAAAAAAGAGGAAATATCACGGCTGACACGGAAGATGTAGTATTTTCGAAACTCCGTGCAGACAACTTGACTCCGCTGGAGGTCAAGAAAGCCAACATCTTTACAAAGGATGTGGATATCAGTATTGGCGGCAGCATTAAGCCCCGGGATCTCAGCGTCTTCTGCCGGCAGTTCATCAGTATGATCAATGCCGGTGTTACCATTGTGGATGCTCTGGGTATGCTGGAAGAACAGACGGAGAACAAGAAGATGGCAAAGGCCATCGGTGGAGCCAAGAATGAGATTGGAAAGGGCGAGACCTTATCCAATGCACTGGCCAAGTATCCGGATGTATTCCCGGATATTATGGTGAAGATGGTTGCCGCAGGTGAGGCCTCCGGTAAACTGGAGGTAGCCTTTGAACGAATGAGCGGACATTTCGAGAAGAGTGCGAAGCTGAAGGCAATTATGAAGAAATCGGCCATGTACCCGATCATGCTGGCTCTCGTTGCTCTGGGTGTTATCGTATTGATGCTGACCTTCGTCATTCCGAAATATACGGAGATGTTCGAAAGCTTGGATACGGAGCTTCCGGGAATAACCAAGGCGATGGTGGCTGCCAGCGATTTCGTGATACATAAATGGTATCTTATTGTTCTGGTGGTTGTTGCGGTTGTTGCAGCCGTCAAAGCCTTTAAGAAGACGGAACAGGGGCAGGTCTTTTTTGCAACCGTTGCAAGAAAAATGCCGATTTTTGGAAACCTGACCATCAAGTCAGCTGCTTCCAATTTCTCCAGAACCTTAAGTACACTGGTTTATTCCGGTCTTCCGTTGATTGAGGCATTGGGCATTACAGCTGGTACCATGACGAATTACCTTTATAAGAAGAAGCTTGAAAATGCTAAGGATGAGGTGGTACGAGGTGTTCCGCTTTCGGAGCCACTTCTCGCGGATGATATGTTCCCGCCGATGGTAGGACATATGACCAGAATCGGTGAGGAAACCGGTGAGTTGGAAGATATGTTAAGTAAGCTTGCTGACTACTACGATGAGGAAGTAGAGATGGCAACCCAGACGGTATTAGCGGCTTTAGAGCCTATGATTATCGTGGTTCTGGCGGGCGTGGTTGTATTGCTGATTGGTGCAGTTATGGCTCCGATGTTTGCAATGTATAACGGCCTTGACAGTATGTAATCATGAATTAAAGCTTCGGCCTGTAGGGGGGCGGGGCCTTAAGATAAATAAAGAAAAGAAAAGGAGAAAAAGAAAATGAAAAAGGAAAACACAAAGAAAAATAACAAAGGTTTCTCTCTTGTAGAGTTAATCGTAGTAATTGCTATCATGGCAGTACTTATGGTAGTACTTGCTCCGGCACTGTTACGTTACGTTGAGAAGGCTCGTATCCAGACAGATGAGACCACAGCTTCTGATGTATTAAACGCAGTTGAGACCGCCCTTTCTGATGATGATGTATACCAGAAGGTTGTAGCAGAAACAGCTGGCGATATTCAAGTTAGATATACTGGAAATGCAGGAACCGTAACAACAACTACTAGTGCTTTACAGACCGAATTGGATAACACTTTAAAGGCTGGTGCCGGTCATTTTGTTAAGAAGACATCATCTAAGAAGCATGGTTCTCAGACATACGTAATTACAGCTTCATATTCAGAAAGCAAGACATGCTATGTAGTAACAGGTGCTTGGAACTAATTAAAAATCCTATTCCGCTGCAGCACCCTAAGCTGCAGCGGATCATATAAACAATTTTGCATCGCCCTACAGGTGCAATGAAAGGACACCAAACAAATGAATTTAGAACTGATTCCCATTTACATCATTGTGTTACTCTATGGCCTGGTGGTCGGAAGCTTTTTAAATGTATGTATACTTCGCATACCCAAGCAGGAGACCATCGTGACCGAACGCTCTCATTGCATGAGCTGCGGGTATCAGTTACAGTGGTATGACATGATTCCGGTAGCAAGCTGGCTGGCGCTGGGAGGAAGGTGTCGTAAATGCAAAGCCAGAATTTCCGCACAGTATCCTATTGTGGAGGCTGCAAATGGAATCCTTTACGTTGTAGTCTTCTTGGCTAACGGCGTGAATTTGACAAGTGTAGTGTACTGCTTCCTTGTCTCAGCACTCATTGTATTGAGTGTCATTGATTTTAGAACTTATGAGATTCCTTTTGGAATCAATGTGTTTATACTGATGCTGGGGCTGATTCATATTGTGCTTGATTATCACAATTGGGCAGAATATGTAATTGGTCTCTTTGCAATCAGTATCCCTTTGGAACTGATCCTCCTAATCAGTAAGGGACGAGCCATTGGCGGCGGCGATGTGAAGCTTATGGCGGCTGCCGGACTATTGCTGGGCTGGAAAAATATTGTTCTGGCAATGATTTTGGGCTCGATTCTAGGTTCTGTAATCCATACGATTCGCATGAAAGTATCCCATGCAGAGCATGTACTGGCTTTGGGACCTTATCTTGCAATGGGAATTTTCCTTGCCGCCCTCTGGGGAGACAAGTGGATTTCCATGTATTTACAATTATTTCTGGGGTAACCGACGTGAGAATGTATATCTTCTTATGGGCGCGGGCATCCCGCGGTTGTAGGAAGGTATAAATTAATAAATAAAACAGGGAGAAGAAATATGGCTGGAAAAGTTATTAGTTTTAAGATTGGTGACAGTGTCACACATGTAGCGGAGGTAGACTACGAGGCAAAAACCCCGAAGGTATACCATGCCTTTACCTTTGAGACACCGGAAGGAATTCTGGATGACAATGGTGTCAATGTAACAGAGAGCTTTGTCAATATGGTAAAGCAGGGCATGAGTGAGAATGGTATTCAGAACAACCGTGTCGTATTTACTATGACCTCCGGACGAGTAGCAAACCGTGAGATTACAATTCCTCGGGTAAAGGAGACCAAGATTAAGTCTCTGCTGATGGCAAATTCCAAGGATTATTTCCCGGTAGATCTGGCACAGTACCAGCTGGTATATCGTGTGATTTCCACGGACAAAGCACAGAAACAGATGGCATTGTCTGTATATGCAGTTCCAAATACATTGATCAATTCTTACCAGACACTGGCAAAGGCCTTGGATCTGCAGCTGGTAGCAATCGATTATTATGGTAACAGTATTTACCAGGCCATGACCCATAGTATGTCACCGGAGTTATCTGCATCCATCTGTATTGATGACAACACCTCTATGATTACCATTATTAAAGACAGCAAGGTCATCCTGCAGCGTAATATCGGCTATGGTATCGATGATGCGGTATTTGCCATGAGAGAAAGTACGCTGGTGAAGCCGGGGGCTACCTATATACAGACTCTGACCCAGATGCAGATGAACCTCTGCTTCAATGAGCAGCTTCGTCCGAAGACGGTAGACACAGCAGGGGCTTCACTGACGGCGAAGGACAAGATTACAAGTTCCTTGACGATGCTGGTCAACAATATTTCCCGTGTGCTGGATTATTTTGCTTCCCGAAATACGGATGTGGAGATTAATCATATTTCTTTGGTAGGTCTCGGTGCGGACTGTCAGGGTCTTGACAGATTGTTAACTAACGAATTGGGTGTCGATGTGACTACGGTGAAGAGCTTTGGATCTTCGGATGTTACCAGATCCCTTTCCGCACAGAGATTCCATCTTGCTGAGTACTACTCCTGTATTGGAGCTGCCATCAGCCCACTTAATTTCACTTTGGCAGAGAAGGAGAAGGCAGCAGAAAAGGAATCCGTAAGACTTCCTATTATTATCTGTGGAGGCTGCGTGGCAATTGCGGTGGTTGTAGTGGTAACTGGTCTGATGTCCAATCTTCTGCTCAGTGCAAATAATAGACAGCTGCAGAATACGATTAAGTCCAAGCAGCCGGTTATTGATACCTACAATCAGTACATAACGGATAAGGTCATTCATGACGGTGTGGTTGCTATCGAGCAGAGTTCTAATACACCCAATGATGCATTTCTGGATTTGATTGCGGAGATGGAGAAGAAGCTTCCGGCGGACTTGGTGGTAACCAATATGAGTGTGTCAGACAGCTCAATTTCCCTTTCACTTTCCTGTGCATCTAAGCAGTCTGCAGCTGAGACTTTGATACAGCTGCGTAATTTCGATACGGTCGAAAATGTGGAATGTAGTGGAATTACCGAGCAACAGAATGAAAATGGTGTGAAGACCGTTGATTTCAGCGTGTCCATAACTTATAAGCCGGTTGTAGAAGAGAGTACAGAACCGGCAGCAGATGAACAGACACAGGAAACCCAGCAGTAGGAGGCAGAGACGATGAAAAAATTACCAACCAAATATATTAAATTTATTTTTTACGGAGTAGGGGTTCTGGTTCTTTTGATTGCAATTGCTGTAATCAAGCCTTCTTTGGATGATAAGCATGATCAGCTGAAGGCGGTAAATGACCAGTTATCCGCAAATCTCGCAGAAATTGAAGGATTGGAAGCCAATCAGGCAACCTACGAGGAGCAGTCCCGGTTATTCCAGGAGGAGAATGCACAGATTATCAGTCAGTTTCCGGTTGAGGTTCGTCCCGAGGATGTAATCCTCTATGCGAAAGAACTGCAGGATACCTCTGATCTGAAGGTAAACAGTATCGGTGTGACCGCTGGAAATCTGATCTATGCCATGAACGCAGCACCGGCTGCAGCACCGGTTGAGGAAACACCGGCAGAGGGTGAAAATACAGAAGGTACTGTAGCTGCTGTTGATACAGGCATGGATCCTTCTCTTGGTATTATCGATGAGGCTAGTGTAGTAAAGCCGGATTATAACCTGTTTCAGATGGCAGTCAGCTATGATTTTAACACCGGCTATCGTGATCTGAAGAAGATCGTGCAGGAGATTCTTGATGATGAGGATAAGCAGAATATTTCGGGAATCTCACTCTCATTTGATCAGGAATCCGGTAAACTTGTAGGAAATCTTAACATTAACCGTTACTATCTGACCGGAACGGATAAGGTATATGAGAGTCCGGATGCCGGCAGTATCAAGAAGGGTACCAATAATGTTTTTGCAACAGTTGATGGTCCAGCGCAAGCAGAATAGGACTAAAGGGTGATGGGTATGCCAGAAAAGCATCAAAAAAATAACAGGGGTTTTTCGCTGATTGAGCTTTTGGTTGCAATCGCGATTTTAGGAGTTGTTACCATTCCATTGCTTCACAGCTTTCTTACGTCCGCACGGACCAACTCGAAGGCCAAGAAGACGATGGAGGCAACTTCGGTTGCTCAGAATTTGTTCGAAGAGCTGAAAGCCAGTGATCTGAAGGGATATCTGGAGGCGGATACAGTGAACACAACCAAATCGTCCTTTCCCACATCGGCTTCAGATCCGACACCGATCAAGGACTCTGATGGGAACGTAATCTATAAGTATACGCGTAAGTTTGATAACATAGCCTTTAATGACCGGAATTTTTATGGGGAGGTTATTCTGGATCCCACTGACTATACCACAAAGATGAGTGCTGTTTCTGGAGAAGCGACCCACTACAACAGTCAGCCTTTTTCGAATATTTCCGGATTGTCAAAGGCAACCAATGCGTTCTACATCCAGCCGGCGGATCAGGATATTGCAGCGGCAAAAGTCCTGGATTTGAATCATTATCAGGATGTGCTTGATAAAATGAGCCGTAATATCAGTTTAACTGTGGAACATGATGAATCTTCCAATTTGTCAAAAGTATTTGTAACAGTGACTTATAAGGACGAAAGACCCGGAGAAACCGGCACAGTGACTGCGGTAGACAATCAGGAGATTTATAACAACAGTGCAGAGTTGACGAACACGTTGTCTAATTTGTTTGTATGCTTTTATCCAATGTATAATAATTATACGTCAGATGATCGGATTCATCCGAAGGAGACAATCAAAATCAATAATTTGTCTGATTATAAGATGGGTGTATATCTTGTTAAGCAGACCGGGCGTGATGATGCACCTGTTTATAGTGCAAGAAAGCCGTATTATTCTATTGGACTTACCGTGGATGAGAAGGTTCGTACGAATGACGATGAGTCTACTGTTGCAGTTCCGTTCAGAAAAGATAAGGAAGATGGAAGTGGAGAGAAGGTTCCCAATGTCATTACGTCAATTGTTTCCAATTTGACGTATCACACAAGTGTTAACAGTAGTCAGATACAGCTTACATATCTGAACAATGGGTCCGCGCCTCCTGCCAATTCTTATGGTATTACACCGGGGGATCTACTGGAACTTGAGGATGGCAAGGCAGATCTGACCAGGGCTTCGTCTCAGCTGAATATTTATAAAGTAACTATTAATGTATATGATAAAAAGGATGCAGGTGTATATGAGGGACTTCTTACGACGATGGAAGGAACGAAAATCCAATAAAGGTTCATCACTGGTGATGGTAATTTCAATTGTTGCCATCATAGGTATTATGGCATTTACGCTGTTGACGGTCAGCCTGATGACCTTCCAGATGAAGAATACGAATATGAATTCCAAGAAAAATTTCTACAGCGCTGAGCAGGTAATCGACGATATTTCTGTGGGGCTGCAGCATGATGTATCCACTGCTGTGGGAAAGGCATATGCTTATACGCTCGAGAATTTCAGCAATGTAGATGAGACTACACGTAAGAACAACTATGTGTCAAAGTTTCAAGAAGAACTTCTTGCTCTGATTGAGCAGAGCGGAGGTACTTCTCTTGCGAAGCACTATGACCTGGATCATTTGAGGTCTATGATTTCTTCTGAGGTTTCTTCTTCCGCTAGTTCGCTAACGGTGCAGGCTGTTGGCACTAATGCGTTGAATCAGGATCCGGAGGCTGGAACATTTACCATTAAGAATCTTTTGGTTACTTATGTGGATGACAGAAATTATATGACAAAGATTCAGACAGATATTGTTTTATCCTGCCCACAGATTGATTTTGACCAGATGAGTACATCCCCACTTGATCTGACATCATTTACACTTGTAGCCAATGAGAAGACAATCACGAATGGATTTAACATTGAGGTTGAGGGAAGTGCATATCTTGGCAATGCGGGTGCTGAACTTGATACCAGTGGAGTTACATTTAAGTCTCAGGGTGAAGATGGAAGCAAACTGATTACTGCAGATAATTTTTATGCAAGACAGGGTTCCAGTCTTACTGTGAATGAAGGAATTCAGGCATGGGCCCGTGGGGTGGTAGTAGACTCATCAACAGTGGAGCTGAAAGGTACTACATATCTGAATAATGATATTGTACTTCTGAATTCAGCAGGTGGTACGGCAGATCTGTCCATGAGCGGACTTTTGTATGCATACGGCAATCCTTCTACAGCTCAAAATGTTGCTGAGGTATATAAGGAAATGGCGGATGGTACAATGGCATTTCAGCTGGCAGACCATAACGATACCAATACCGGATATGGGGATACTCATCCGGCGGATTTCTCCAGCTCAATTCTTGTCAATGGAAATAATGCGAAAGTAGATCTGAGCGGCTTGAAGGAGATGGTACTGGCAGGTAATTCCTATGTTGGTGCCAGCCTGAAAGGAGATAATAATACAGATATTCTGATGGGAGAATCACTTTCCCTGAAGTCTGATCAGCGTGCATATCTCGTTCCGACAGGAAGTCTTGCCCCTTATTGCAAGACATATGGTGGGAGAAATCCTATGACCGGAGAAACATTTGCTGCCCTCCAGGAAGAAATGAGGAAAGCGCTTGGTTACACAAGTGTGGATCAGATTAAGGATGTGGATTATGTAAAGCCGGCTGCAGATTCTGCAGACAATATCCCACAGAATCTTCTAAAGGATGGAGTAATCGGAATCCGTAAAGAGGTTTATCAGGTTACGGTTGGTACAGGTGTAGCACCAAAACAGATGGTATATTTTTTCCTTGTATTTGACAGCGAAAAATCAGCAGCAGATTATGCAAATACATATTACGGAAAACAGGAGAATCTGAATTCCTTAAAGGGAAGAATTTATCCTCTTTTTGATATTGATAATTATGATAATCCAAGATTTGATATTCAGTATCCTGCAGATATACCTACAAATTTTGGATTCTATTACAACGGAAGTGTTTTAGTTCCCAATGGAAAAGAAACAAAATTTTATCCGGGTAAGCTGGAAATTGCCAGTGGGTTGAATTTACCACAGAAGGAGCTTACTTATCAGAACACGTTCGCAGCGTTACGGCATAAGCTTACCGTTGATTCTACCGGTTTGTCTGCAGAAGACCGTGCGAAAACAATTTACCAGTATCTGGTGGTGCCGAATATGGCTGCTATGTCAGATTCTGTTAAAAACATATCTTCCGGTTCAGAGAAGGTATTTAAGCAGAATGAAATAACCGGAGTGCTGGATAAGATGTGTGCAGTAGTTGTTAACAATAGAGGCGGTTCTGCTTATGAAATCAGTGTAGCTGAGAAATCCGGCTACCCGATGCATGTTCTGATTGCATCCGGAGATGTGGTCATTAAGTCCGGATGTGAATTCACAGGATTAATTATTGCAGGTGGAACAGTAACCATCGAGGGTGGGGCTAAGCTTACCGCGGATACGGCTTTTGCCCAGCAGGCGCTTCGTATTCAGGACAGCAGCGCTGTCTGTGCTGCAGATTATCTGAATCAGGGACATCTTTATTCTATCGGTGGATCCGGAGGTGAGGGAGGCGATGATAATGAGATTCGTCTTTCCGATTATGTAAGCTTTGACAATTGGTCGAAACAGTAAGCAGGTGATTGCGTGAGAAAAAATAAGGGATATTCGTTAATTGAATTAGTTGTAGTCATTTCAATTATGGCGGTTGTTGGAACAGGTATCATTTCTTTGGCTTATTCACAAGGACCATGGAAAAGCCGGCGGGCAGCAACGACAGTTTTTAACTTGCTTCAGCAGACACGTTCTGAAGCGCTTGCCAAAAGCGATGCGTGGGTTAAGCTGAGCTATGAGGACGGAGAGTGTGTACTCACAAGTTCTTTTGGGAAGGATCGTAAGCTTGGAAAAAGAATTTATATCTCTTATGCCACCAAGTCCGATGGTTCCGATATGGTAGACCTTGATGGAAATCCGTTGGTACTTACCTTTTCAAGAGGAACCGGGGCTTTTCAGACAATGAAAACAGCTGTCTCTTATGATGCCAGTGGGAAGGTGTTGTATACGGAAGCCGGGACAGATGTATACTGCAGGATAATTCATGTATCCGGAAGTAAAAGTGGTGGAAAGGGATATACCATAACGCTGCATCCGGTTACCGGAAAATTTGAGTGTGAGAAGGATTAAAGCTATGAAGAAGGGAAGAGTTGAGCAGATGAAAAAGGGGAAAAAGGACAATCGCGGATTGACGCTGGTCGAGCTATTGGTTGCGCTTGCCATCATATCAATTGTTCTTGTTCTTATTTTTGGCTTTTTTATCCAGACCATGGGCTTTTACAATAAGGGAAACAAGGAGGCCGGTGTCCAGAATGATGCACAGCTGACCATGGCCCAGCTGGAATCGCTTGTTATCAATGCTAATCAGGGAATCGGGTTGAGACCGGGGGCAGGTTCCGACAGGGGGAATGATCTTTATCTCTATTACCGCAATTATGAGAGTAAGGCAACGTCAGGAGAGTCTGTTGTAAAAAAGACCGCAGATTACGAGGCAATCCATATCTATGTTGATACAGATACGGCTACCAGTGTAGAAGGATTGGTGTTCTGTACCAGAGATTGTACTTATGATACAACTACCCATTCCATTACAATGACGGATGATAAGAAGAACCCGGAGGAAATTTCCCAGCTTGTTAAGAACGCTACAGATTTTGAGGTTGATCTGTCTAAGCTTGTTAGCAAGAATTCTGTGAAATTTACAATAAAATTTGATTATGAGGGAAGAAAATATACAACATCCCATACCGTTCTTCTGCGTAACAAGATGATTGCGAAGCTTGATGGAAACGGAAATGATTATTTCAAGTTTACAGAGGAGGAAAAGCAGGGAAATGAAGTGTTAACTGTTGATGTTACTCCTTCTGATTTTTACATCTGGGCAGGAACAACGGTACCGAATCCATTTACCGTTACTTACAAATTTGCTAATGGATCTTTAGGAAGCGGGCAGACCATATGGTCTTTAAATCCGGCAGTTGCGGGAGCTTCCATTAATCGGTTGACGGGTGTGATTACGGTTGGAGATAGTGTGACCTCAAATATCACAGTGAATGCAACGGCGCTCAGCAGTATTAACTCTGCTGGTGATGATACTACCAAGTATAAGACGGGAGCAGCGACAATTCACGTAAAATCCATTCAGAATGCAGTCCTGGGTGGTTTTGTGGCAGATTCGTCCAATCCAAAGCTGATGCATGGGACATTTACGTTGACGGGAACCAATTTGTCGGCGACGGATCTGACAGATCTTTTGACAAAGATGCACATAGATGCAGGTTCTGTTTTGAGACCTTCCATTACGGCTGAATCGGTTGCAGTGGATGGAACACTGACCTATAAGGTTACAGTGCAGCGGCCGGTAAGTTACAAAGGTCAGACGTTCCCACTCACAATCAGCTGCAAAACAGGAACGAAAACTGTTACAGGATCTACGTCGGTTGCATTTACAGATGATACAGACACAATCAATGGTGTAAGTATCGTTGCAGGTGGGAATACAGCCACCGGAGGGGGAGCAACGATGTTTACTGTAGACCGTGGAGATTCACAGAATTATGAGCTGCAGGCTTCCTATGTCAGCGGGAAAACGGAAATTGTCGGACCGGAGGAATGGACACTGACTTCGAGTGATAATCGGGTAACGGTGACTCGTACTGATGATGGATATTATCTGAATTATGATGTGCAGGATTACAACAGTACTGTTAATATTGATTTGGAATCCACATATAAAGATCAGGATGGTACTTTCATAGCAGGGCCGTCAATTCAGCTGAGATTCCCGAATGTGAAGCTGACTATGGATCCATCTACTATTTCACAGCAGATGTATCCGATCACGAGAGGAAAGACCCAGAAGGTTTCCTTTAAGGCTTCCGGTGTGAAGACATATAAGCTTTGTGTTCTGGATGACGGAGGGGATGGTCTCAATACGGCAATCTCCAGTGGAGAGATGTCTGCGTCTGTTACGGCAAAATCAACAACGACTTCCCCACAGACGATTTCCTTCGGATTGAAGGATTCCAGAAATAAGGTGATGGAAGGCATCAGCTGCGATATCAGATTCCAGCCGGGGGCAGAGAATACTTACATTTTGAACGGAAGCAAAAAGGTGGATACTCCTGTTTATATACCTTATGTTACGGATATCAGCAGATTTGACAGTAGTAAGACGACCCCTGGAACCAATCGTTCCTGCAGTATTTATACTGCAGACGGAGAGGAGATCAAATACACCAATAATCTTCATAAAGGTAATGACAATCGCATGCATCAGTATTGGGTAAAGTATAAGGGTGAGACATATTTCTATGATGCAACTTCCAGACAGTGGCGTCTGGATAAAACGAGTTAATGATTGGAAAGTGAGAGGTATCAGGCATGAGAACAATAACAAAAAGAATTTTATCCATCATGTTATGTGTCAGTATGCTGGCCGGACTGATTGTGGTTGGGGATGCAAGTGATGACCGTACCTATGCAGATACGGCATCCGCATTGGAAAAGACAAAAAATCAAGCTTATTTGGGAACGTATCCTTCTACACTCAAGATGAATCCCGGAGACAAGCTTGGGACAGAGGCAAATCCTTTTGTTGCTCTTGAAATCGTCCCGACTTTGGATCAGGCATCCTTCGGATATTTCATTCCGGGATGTGAGCCAATCGATATGGCAGCAGCTGAAAAGGATTATGCTAATTCCCACGGGAATTTGGATTTACTGCAGACTTATCAGAATAAACCGGTGGATTACTGGATGGATTCGGTTTTCTATGAGGATATTCCGTCGGATACACCATATCCGCTGAATTTGAATAATTGTGCCAGTATTACAGATTTTACTGTTCGTACGGATTTGACCATTGATAACAGTGGCAGCGGAGACAAGAATACGTGGGTATGGGATAGTTCTTTAGAGCAGTATGGATGTTTTGAGAATGTTGGTGCCGGGAATGGCTGTTATGATATTTCTTGGGGAGATTATTATCCGGTAAATTTTTCTGATGTTGAAAAGAAAGAAAAAGGAGATGTATTTGGTAAATATTATTTCAAATATGTAGGAGCCAATAAGGGAAGCTTCGTATGGAAAACAGAATCACAGAATGTTCCCAAAAATAACAAGAAGCCTGAAGAAAAAGGTATATGGATGACCCGAAAAGGAATGTTTAAATGTCATGTATATTCTGAACATTTCTATAACGAGGATAAATTCATCAAGAATACTTTTGGTGGGAGCTCCTATGGGGACAATGCCTTTGTCTCCAAAGTATTGACAATCACTCCGGAGTTATTAAGTGAACGGTTGGATCTTATTGATGACGCTGATTTAATCTTTATCCATACCGGAAATAATACACCGTCCCTTCGTGAAAACTTGTGGTATAAGTATAATAAAGATGTAAGTAAGCGCTCCGAATCAGCAGGTGCATTGGAGGGATTTGACAAGCATGATCTGACGAATGATGAGGCTGTCCGGATTATGAGAAATATGGTAGAGAGTAATCCGCCTGCCCTGATTTTCGAAGGTACCCAGTTAGGTAACCAAAGTGGAGACAGCTTAAATACATATAAGTTAATGTTGATGGCTACACAGTTTAAACCAAAGGATTTTGTTAATACTCTAGGGTTGCTGGATACTATTGACACAAAGACAAAAGATCTTAATAAGAGTAAACTGTATTATCCTGCTAAGGATGCAAGTATGAGTGACACCTGGGTTCCTACAACTATACCTGGGGGACCGACCGGTACGTTTGCTTTTGATCAGACAGGAAATAATATTACATCCAATATGCGTTTTGACGGAAAGAATGTAGGGGAATATTCTGTCTTCGAAAAGATATTTATTTACAAAGGAAATAATGGGTTGGTGCAGGATTTCTTTGCAACACCAAACATCAAAAATGATGGTAAGGATCCTTTAAATGGAGGAAACTCCATTCAGGATATGGCGGATCATTATGGAAATAGCAAAGATACTTATTCGATTCAGGATGTCATGAAATATATTCTGAGTGGACCTCAGTATACACCAAAGCTTCGAGTCCTTGAGATTCAGCCGTGTCAGCAGTTTATCTATAAGAATGATAAGTATCAGCTGAAGGATCAGAATGGTAACAATGTAGATGGCGGATGGAAGAAGTATTATGAGCAGCTGTTCCCGTGGTATGGAGCTTCCGAAGGTGAAAACTGGGTGGAGAATGAGGATCTGCTTCAGGTAACCACGATGACCACTGCAGAGTTTGTGGGCAGCACCGGACGATATGAGTATGGCAAGACGGATGAGAATGGAAATCCCATACTCTTAACGACGGACAGTTCAGATGATCTTATCGCAAAGTATGATTTGGTCATTATTGGATCCATGCAGGATAAATCTAATGGATTAGATGGCTACAATGACCCGAATCTGGGAAAACTCATATATACGGCTGCAGGTGATCTGGTCTATAAATACAAGAATGGTTCGGTATTTTCGCCCGGCAAGCTTACGAATGCCAGTCGGGATCGTATTCGTTATTCAGGAACGGATATTACGCTGAAGAAGATGCTGGAGCTGAAGGATTTTCTGAAGGCCGGGAAACCCATTGTTGTGGATCAGGAACTCTATAAAAAGTCGGGCAGTAAGTATGAGATCAATACAGAAAAGGTTGATAAGAATTCCAAGTTATTTGATCTTCTGACCTGGGAGGATAAGGATACGGAGAGAAATGCCCAGAATAACATTCTCCGTTACTATGGTTATGATTCCGGTAAAATGCAAGACCTTATCAATAACAGTAAGTGCCAGTTAAGATTTATTGATGATCCGGATTCCTATCCATTGGAGTACAGCTACTCAACGACTGATTCTGCAAATGCAAAGGGAATCATTCAATATGAGAATTATCAGGCGAAGGATGTGAATGGCAAGGCAGTTTTGAATTATCATTTCTATATTGATGGAGTTGCCGGAACAAAGTACCGGCTGCGTCTGAATCTGGATTCCGATGGTGACGGTGTGTATCGCGGATCCTTAAAGGAGCACAGTGAAATTGACAATATGAACGATGCACTGGGTAAGACCGACGATAATAAGGATAACTATGATTCCTTGGAAAAACCTTTTAAAATGTCTGTATACAAGGTAGAAGGCGGCGATAAGGTACTGCTGAAGGCTGAGGAGGGGAAAGAATGCTATCTGGATCCGAATACAGAATATTATGCTTCCTACACTCTTTCAGAGGATCGCTTGGGAATTGTTCCTTGGAAGCTGGAGGTTAATGCTGTTGATAATCCGTATCTTCGTTCCAGTGCCATTGATTTCACAGCTTTTTCCGTTACCAAGGAACCGGCACGACTGAATGTGCTGCAGATGTGTCTTTCCCGTAGTGATATGAATAGTTGGGGTGATTCTTTAGGCTCTAATTTTTCTGCATTTACGACAAAGAGTGTGAATATTCAAAAGTCGTATTATGACCCGGATATTGATTATACGACCAGTGATGATAATAGCAAATTAAATAGCAAGCTGTCTTATCAACAGAAAAAAACAGCTGAGAAATTTGAAACGTATCTGAAGCCGGTTCAGGAATTTGATGTTCATATTCAGTATTTGTTTAATGCAGACTGGAAAACTTTGTTCGGAGATAATGCGAAGGATGCAAATAATCATATATTAAGTAAGGAAGATCGTCTGGAGAACTGGAAGTCATTCCTGTCAGAGTATGATATGGTTGTTCTTGGATTCGTGGATTGTAATTCGATTACGAACGATGAAGTATATATCAAGGGACTGAATGACTTTATTGATCAGGGTAAGAGTATGATTCTCAGCCATGATACTGTTGAGGATGCCAGCAAAAGTAGCAGATATGGTACATATTCTCCCTGGATTCGAACCGTGTCAGGACAGCGGAAAGCCTATTATAATCTGAAGGACGATGGACAGACTTACGAGAAATCTTATTTGTCAACAAAGACTAATGGAAATACGATTGATAAATATGATACGTCATATGGAAATGATTGGAATACAATTAATAAGGTAGCAAATGGAGATTATCCGGATTTTTTGCATCCGAGTCTGAAAACGGATATGAAATACGGTCATATATTCTCGGAGGATAAGGATTTTTCTACCATTGAGCCGGAGTTTATGGGCACCTTTGCAAAGGAAAATTGTGATAACGCGGTACAGAATTATGTAAATAATTACTCGGATTATATTAATAGAGGAAAAATAGATAAGCTTGATCGTGTGGAACAGACTGGATTGGATACCCGATTAAATAGACCAAGTTGGGTGAATCAAAATGCCGGTACCTCAATTGTTAAGCTGACAAATAATGGACAGATTACTTCGTATCCGTATCATATTAATCAATTTATTACAGTATCTCTTACTCATTGTCAGAACTATCAGCTGGATATGGATTATGAGGTTGGTGGAGATGTGAATGTATGGTTTAACCTGACTGACGCCTACGATACAGAACTTAAGGAACAGAAGGCGAAAGGTCTGACGAGTGCTGATGTTACGAATGAATATAACAACAAAACAATATGTAATTTGGAAACTGCTGCATATTCAGCGAAGGATCAGGATTCACGAAACAACTTTTACATTTACAATAAAGGAAATATTACCTATACCGGAGCCGGTCATGGAAATGGAAAGAATGGATATATCACGATGTCTGATGATGAGGTTAAGCTGTTCGTCAACACCATGATCAGTGCTTACCGTCCGCCGGAAGCCAGTCCGTATACATCATTTGAGAATGCGAATTCCGTTGCATCTAATGGTGAAAGTCTATTGTATGTGGATTATGATTCGGATGAAACCGGTTCCATGCTTGCAGATGGAAATGTCGTAGATAAATATGGACAGAAGATGGTAAAGGTTGATTTTACGGTTCAGGCAAATGGATCACATGATGGTCTGGAGGATCAGAAGTATTTTCTTAATATCTATAAGGAGGCCAATACAGTGCCGGAGGTATATGATGCTTTAAACATCGAGGAGAAAGGAGGAGGTGCTGTCACGAGGGTTGGTAATAATACAACCTATGAAATAAAAGGCACTACAGATAACGACAAAACGGTATACACTATGTATGTGCCTTACTCCGATGTGGTGGATAAAGGAGCGGTGAATTACACGTTCTCAACCTATTCCACATACGTAAAAGAAAATCGTAAGACACGTACTGCAAAGGAAGATAGAAAGCTCACTATTATGATATTACCGTTGTTTGATTTGAATTAGTGAGTATGATAAGGACCGCCACATTTGTGGCGGTTCTTTTTTTAATAAAACCTTTAGATTTGCAATCTTGTCAATAAAAAATGAACGTGCTAAGATAATAGGCATGTGCAGTTTTGTATATTTTTACATATATTTTGAGTAATTGTTCTGAACAGTCAGACGTTACCAAACAGATACGAACTTTAATTGGAAAGGAGACCGGATATGGGTAAGATTTTTAGGAATATGCGTCCCTACTGGAAATGGATTCTGGTAATCGTGGCATTTTTGATTGTGCAGGCATTCTGTGATCTCTCGCTGCCACAGTATACATCGAATCTGATTGATGTAGGGATTATGAGCAGTGGAGTGGAGCATATTCTGCCGGAGAGGATGACGGAGGAGGACTACCAGTCTGCGCAGCTTTTTATGACGCAGAAGGAACGGAAAGCTTTTGCAGATTGCTATGAAACGGACAGGACAGAAGAGCTTGATGAGTTAGTGAAGGCATATCGTTCTGCCTCTTCCTATAAGCGTGTATGCGATAAAAAGACGCTGGAGGAGGCGGACGAGAAGTTCCTGGAGCCTATCGTAATGGTTTATCAGATGTCCCAGATGAAGGAATCCGATATTGATATGTCAAAGATTTCCTCTGAGATGGACAGTCTGGAGAAGAGTGCAAATGATCAGACGGCAGATGGCATGAGTGACAAGTCCGGCTCGACTATGGCAGATGGAAAGACAGATATGGATGCGGATCAGTTGATGCAGGCTCTGGATGCAGGAAAACTTTCTGATGACCAGATACTTGCGATGCGTGAGAAGGTATCCGCTCAGATTGATGCCATCGGTGCTAAGACATTAAAGTCCATGGGTGTTTCCTATGCTGTTTCCTGTGACAAAAATGCAGGAATGGATGTGGACAAGATGCAGATGAATTATATGGTGACCGCCGGTGCGAAGATGCTGGTGTTCACACTTCTGATGTCCTTAGCTGCCGTGGCAGTAGGTTACTGCGCATCCATCGTCGGTGCGGCAGTTGGTCGGGATTTGAGGGAGAAGACCTTCCGGAATGTGGTAGAGTATTCCAATGCGGAGATGGATCATTTTTCCACGGCATCCCTGATCACCAGGAGTACCAACGATGTCCAGCAGGTGCAAATGGTGACGACGGTATTTCTCCGGATGGTTTTGTATGCGCCAATCGTGGGAATTGGTGGTATTGTCAAGGTGGCACAGACCAGGGCAGGAATGGAATGGGTCATTGGTCTGGCAGTGCTTCTGATCGTGGGATTTATGATGCTTCTGGTGTCCATTGCCATGCCGAAGTTTAAGATCATGCAGGAGCTGGTAGACCGGTTGAATCTGGTCTCCCGTGAGATTCTGACGGGATTAAACGTCATCCGCGCCTTCGGTCGGGAGAAAAAGGAGGAGGAGCGCTTTGACGAGGCAAACCGGAATCTGACAAGAACCCAGCTGTTTACCAACCGGGTAATGACATTTATGATGCCGGGCATGATGATGATCATGTACTGTATCACCCTTCTGATCGTGTGGGTAGCTGCAAAGAGAATTGACGGTGGTTATATGCAGGTGGGAGCCATGACAGCCTTCATTACCTATACCATGATGATCGTCATGTCTTTTCTGATGATGACAGCCATGTCCATCATGCTGCCCAGGGCCGGCGTGGCTGCGGAGCGTATGGAGGAAGTAATCAAAACCACAAGCTCCATTGCAGACCCGAAGGAGCCTAAGAGTCCCAAGAAGAAAAAGGGGTTGGTTTCCTTTCAGCATGTAAATTTCCGGTATCCGGGAGCCCATGAGGATGTATTGTCGGATATTGATTTTGTAGCGGAGCCGGGGAAAACCACAGCCATCATCGGAAGTACCGGCTGTGGGAAATCGACGCTGGTGAATCTGCTGCCAAGGTTTTATGACGTGACGGGCGGTAAAATTACGGTGGATGGCGTGGATGTGAGGGATTATTCCCTGAAAGAACTTCGCGAGATGATCGGTTTTGTACCTCAGAAGGGGATCCTGTTTTCCGGTACCATTGAGAGCAATCTGCGCTTCGGGGCTGAGGATGCCAGTGAGGAGCAGATTCATGAGGCCGCGGAGATTGCCCAGGCCAGTGAGTTTATCGAAGAAAAGGAAGACGGCTATCAAAGCGCGATTGCCCAGGGGGGCAGCAATGTGTCCGGTGGTCAGAAGCAGCGGCTTGCCATTGCGAGAGCCATTGCAAAAAATCCGAAGATTTTTGTGTTTGATGACAGTTTTTCCGCACTGGATATGAAGACGGATGCGGCTCTTCGCAAGGCGTTAGCTGAGAAAACGAAGGATGCTGCCGTTCTGATCGTGGCACAGAGAATCAGCACCATTCTCCATGCAGATCAGATTCTGGTGCTGGACGAAGGAAGAATTGTGGGCAAAGGCACCCACGAGGAACTGTTACATAATTGTGAGGTTTATGAGCAGATTGCAAGAAGCCAGCTTTCCGCAAAGGAACTGGGACTTTCAGAGGAGGTGAAGTAGGATGCCGCATGGACATGGAAAAGGTATGATGCCGGGCGAAAAGCCCAAGGACATGAAGGGTGCAATGGGAAAACTGCTTCGCTATCTGGGAAGATACAAGGCAGCAATCCTTGTGGTGATGTTGTTTGCTGCGGCCTCCACGGTGTTTTCCGTGGTAGGACCGAAGGTGATGGCGCGTGCCACCAATGCTCTGGTGGAGGGATTGACAAAGAAAATCTCTGGAACCGGTGTTATTGATTTTGCCTATATCGCAAAGGTGCTTCTTTTTACTCTGGGCCTGTATGTGTGCTCTGCTGTGTTTAATTTTATTCAGGGCATGATCATGACAGGAGTGACGCAGAAGACCTGTTACCGGATGCGGCGGGATATTTCCCGGAAGATCAACCGCATGCCTATGAAATATTTTGAGAGCCGTACTTATGGTGAGGTGTTGTCCAGAATCACCAACGATGTGGATACTCTGGGGCAGAGCCTGAACCAGAGTATCACCATGGTCATCACCAGTGTGGCAACCCTGATCGGTACTCTCGTGATGATGCTGTCCATTTCCGGAATTATGACAGCGATTTCTCTGGTGATTCTTCCGGTTTCCATGCTGCTGATTTCATTCGTAGTGAAGCATTCCCAGAAATATTTCCGCCAGCAGCAGGAATACTTAGGTCATGTCAACGGCCAGGTGGAAGAGGTTTACGGCGGGCATCTTGTTGTGCAGGCCTTCAATAAAGAGGAAGAAACGGTAAAGACCTTCTCGGAAACCAACGATATGCTGTATCGTTCTGCATGGAAGTCCCAGTTCCTGTCGGGATTGATGCAGCCCATCATGATGTTTGTAGGAAATCTCGGCTACGTAGGGGTTGCGATTTCCGGTGGGATTCTCGCAATTCGTGGAACTATCGGTGTCGGCGAAATCCAGGCTTTTATCCAGTACGTAAAGAACTTTACCCAGCCGATCCAGCAGATTGCCCAGGTGGCAAATCAGCTGCAATCCATGACCGCTGCGGCAGAGCGGGTATTTGAATTTTTGGAAGAGGAAGAAGAGGAGATTTCTGTGTCGAATCCGGTGAAGGCAGACAAGATAGAGGGAAGTGTGGAATTTTCCCATGTCTCCTTCGGCTACAACGAGGGACAGACCATTATTCATGATTTTTCAGCCAGGGTGCAGCCGGGGCAGAAGATTGCCATCGTAGGGCCCACCGGTGCCGGAAAGACAACGATGGTGAAACTTCTGATGCGTTTTTACGATGTGACAAAAGGCGCAATCCTTGTGGATGGTCACGATATCCGTCAGTTTAACCGCCACGAACTTCGGGATGCCTTTGGCATGGTGCTTCAGGATACCTGGCTCTTTAAGGGAACGATTATGGAAAATATCCGCTATGGCCGGCTGGATGCCACGGATGAGGAGGTGATTGCGGCGGCACGTGCGGCCCATGCCCATCATTTCATCCAGACCCTGCCGGGTGGTTATCAGATGGAGCTCAATGAGGATGCCAGCAATGTTTCGCAGGGACAGAAGCAGCTTCTTACCATTGCAAGGGCAATCCTTGCGGATAATCCGATTCTGATTCTGGATGAGGCAACTTCGTCTGTGGATACCCGCACGGAGGAGCGAATCCAGAAGGCACTGGATAATCTGATGCGGGGACGGACCAGCTTTATCATTGCCCATCGTCTGTCTACCATAAAGGATGCGGACCTGATTCTTGTGATGAAGGATGGGGATATCATCGAACAGGGGAATCATGAACAGCTGCTGGGTGCAAACGGATTTTATGCTAAGCTGTATAATTCACAGTTTGAATCATAAGCAATCTTAGCTCCGTAGGAGCGGGAAAGCATGCGAGATTGCGCATGAGGGTGGAGGTGCCGTGTGAACAGTATAGTTACAAAAGTTTCAGGAATAAATTGTCAAATGCCTTGGGATGTTGTATAATTTAGTTGGTATTTATCGACAAACTTCAACAAAATCTGTGTATAGTTTCTGATTATATTTGTTATGACTGAATTTGACATCTAGGAGGCCTGTTATGGGAAAACTAAATGTCGCAATTGCAGATGATAATGAAATTACAAGGGAACTGTTGGGAGATATTGTCTCCCGTGATGAAGAACTTCAGCTGATCGGTACAGCAAAGGATGGAGTAGAAGCCTGTCATCTGATCAAGGAGAAAGAACCGGATGTGGTTCTTCTGGATATTGTGATGCCGAAGCTGGACGGGCTTGGAGTGCTGGACAGGATACGTGAGGATCAGACGCTTAAGAATCGTCCGTCGTTTCTGATGGTGAGTGCTGTCAGCAATGAGCGGATCACGGAGGATGTTTTTTCCCGTGGGGCGGATTATTATATCATGAAGCCATTTGATGAGGGAATTATCCTTGACCGTATCAAGACGGTGATTCGGCGCAGGAATGCAAAGGATACACGTAAGCCGGAGGTCTTCGACAGAAATGAGCTTTGCAGCATGCAGACTTTGGAGGAGGATGTCACAGAGATTATTCACGAGGTTGGTGTTCCTGCCCATATCAAGGGGTATCAGTATTTAAGGGAAGCCATTATCATGTGCGTGAACAATATGGATATGCTCAATTCCATCACGAAGATTCTCTATCCGGGCATCGCCAAGAAATTCCAGACAACGCCCAGCCGTGTGGAGCGCGCTATCCGTCACGCTATCGAGGTGGCCTGGAGCAGAGGCAAGATGGATACATTGGATGACCTGTTTGGCTACACCATCAGCAATGGCAAGGGCAAGCCTACCAACTCTGAATTTATCGCTCTGATTACCGACAAGATACGTTTACAGATGAAGAGTAGATAAGAGATATTCACGAATGTGTGGAGGTGTTTGCATGAGGAAGGTTCTGCTGGCCGCTTCAGAGGCGGTTCCGTTTATCAAGACCGGGGGACTTGCGGATGTCGTTGGAGCCCTGCCGAAGTATCTGGACAAGGAGGAGTATGATGTAAGGGTCATTCTCCCGAAATATGCCTGTATGGATGCTTCATTTTTACCGCAGCTTAGATTTGTCTGCCATTTTTATGTGAATCTGAACTGGCGGAAACAGTATGCAGGGATTTTCGAGACCGAATACCGGGGAATCAAATTTTATTTTGTTGATAACGAATTTTACTTTGCAGGACCATCTCCCTACCACAATATCTACGAGGATGTGGAGAAATTTGCCTATTTCTCCAAGGCGGTGCTGGGGTGTCTTCCCTATCTGGATTTTGTACCGGACGTGATCCACTGTAATGACTGGCAGACGGGACTGATTCCGGTATTCCTTCGGACTGCTTTTGGAGATGACCGGTTTTACGCCGGGATCCGGACGGTTTTCTCCATTCACAATATGCAGTTTCAGGGCAGATGGAGAATCAAGGAGGTCATGGATATCACAGGACTTCCGGCGGGAATCTTCAGTGCCACCGGGCTGGAGTCCTACGGTGAGGCCAATTATCTGAAGGGCGGCGTGGTTTATGCAGATGCGGTTACGACTGTGAGCCCTACTTATGCCAGAGATATCATGACCGTGGAGGGCGGAGAAGGCTTAAGCGGTCTGATGTGTGCAAAACGTAACCGGCTTTACGGCATTCTCAATGGTATTGACTACGAGGAATTCAATCCGCAGACAGATCCGTATATTCATGTCAATTATACCCACAAGGATGCGCAGGTGGGAAAGAAGAGAAATAAGGCTGCGCTGCAGAAAGAACTGGGGCTTCCGGTCAGGGATGATGTGCCTATGATTGGAATTGTTTCCCGGATGACAGCTCAGAAGGGTTTTGAACTCATTGATTATGCCATGGAGGAGCTTTTGAATACGCTGGATATCCAGGTGGTAGTTCTGGGGACCGGGGAGGACAAATATGAGAATTCCTTCCGCTATTTCCAGGCTAAGTATCCCCGGCAGGTCTGCGCCCATATTGGCTATTCGGAAGAACAGGCTCATAAGGTGTATGCGTCGGCAGATGTACTTTTGATGCCGTCCCAGTTTGAACCCTGTGGGCTTTCCCAAATGATCGCCATGCGTTACGGAACCCTGCCCATCGTGCGGGAGACGGGCGGTCTTAAGGATACGGTAGAGCCGTATAATGAGTATGAGAATACCGGCAACGGATTTTCTTTTGCGAACTTTTATGCACAGGATATGATGCATGTGATCCAATATGCTTATGAAGTTTATCAGGAGCATAAGGATGAGTGGATGAAGCTGCAGCTTCGGGCGATGGAGAAGAATTTCTCCTGGAGCAGTTCTGTGAAGAAATACGAAGAGCTTTACGATAAACTATGTGATCAGTAAAAGATACAGGAAAAAGGCAGAAGGCTTTTCTCCCTATGGGAGAGTGCCTTCTGCCTTTTTAAATTCCGGATTATGATGGGCTGTAATTATTTTCGGTCATTATGAGAGTGTAAGATCTTCCACAGATACGCCGAAAGCGGAGAGTTTTGCAGTCATTTCGTTCATCCTTTCACCGCCTTTCCAAGAATATCTCCAATGGTTATTTGCTCTCTTATTATAGCGGATTTTATATCGGTTGTAAATCATTATTTTGGTGTTTTAGCCCTTCTGATAGCTTACGTTACAGTTCACATACCTGTGAACTGTAACTAGCTTACCAGACCGGTTCGCCTGCTGTAGTAATAGGCATGTCCGCTTAAGATTTCTTCGTCCGTCAGCTCCATCTCGTTGACCTCTTTCACCATGGCGGTGTATTCCGACAGCTTTTCCCGGTCTCCGTCCTCTTCCCGGGCAGGCACGAGAATCACCTCATGGATGCTGCTGGGCAAAATGATCAGGTCTCTGTCAAAGAGATCGGCAAGTTTGGCCAGAAGTCCTTCGTAGAGAAGGGCGGTAGCCCCATTGGTCCGGAATCGGTTGGTCAGGATGTACATGTTGATATCCATCTCCTCCATATCTGTCAGACTTTCCGGCCGCCGTTCCTTCAGGAGTGCCTTCATGCTGATGAGATCCGGCGGCAGCAGCTTCTCTGTATTTTGGACTGCCACCTGCCGCAGATCTTCCGGGGTAACGCCCCAGTTTTCCATATGCTCCGTGCGGATCAGTATGTTGGCCTGCCCCTTCTCGCCGGAGCAGAGCATACAGTAGAAGACCACCGCCAGATCCAGGTAGTGGAAGTGGGGGACGGCCTTTAAAAGCTCCTCGTTCTTCTCATAGCTGATGAGCCGCATGACGATCCGCTGGGAGGCCTTGCGGTAATCCGTGAATATGGAAGTGTCAAAATCCTTTTCCGGCAGGTTGTCATGATAGGCAGCCAGAATGTCCTCGCAGATGTCTTCTAAACTGACTCCGTCCAGATAGCGGTGATAGTACGGCTTCAGGTAAATGGTGGGAGAGACATTGAGTCCGGGCTGCTGGATGATGAGTCCGTCATGTCTGGTTCCGTTATTCTTGATAAATGTCTGGATAATAAGGGTAAAATTGCTGTCGATCTGTAGCGACAGACGTGTTTTAATCGTTGTTAAAAATTCCTGATAATTCATTCGTCTCCTTATAAAGGAATACGCTAAATTACAGATGGGATCAAAAAGCCACGGTGTTAACCGGACACCGTGGCTATACTTTATCATGTTTATAGAAAAAATGCAATCTTTTTTTATTCGGACAGTAATTCCTGCCAGAGCTTGGTGTAGACAGAGGCTTCCTCATCGCTCAAGGCTGTGAAGACCTCACAACGCTTGACTGTGTCTTTATCCGGGTTGATGGCTGCATTTTCCAACTGTTCCTCGTCCTGATTCTCGATGACCGAGGTAATGGGAGAGGAGTACTCTACATACTCGAAATTCTTCTGGGCAATTTCGTCTTTGCAGAGGAAATTTAAGAATTTCAGAGCGTTGGTCTGGTTGGTGCAGGTACGTGGAACGAACCAGGAGTCAATCCAAAGGTTGGAGCCCTCTTTCGGAATGGAGTAGGCAAGGTTTTCGTTCTCGTCCATGGCAAGGGCGGCCTCACCGGAGTAGCAGAGAGCAATTTTGGCCTCTTCGCCGATCATGGCGTCGGCAGTTTCATCCACATAGTAGCCGTAAACAATCTTGTCTTCCTTCTGCTGTTTCAAGAGCTGAAGGGCTTCTTTTAAGTGGCTTTCGTCCGTATCGTTGAGGGAGTAGCCCAGGGAAATCAGAGCCGGGGCGAAGGTGTCCCGCACGGAGTTTTCCATGATGATCTCATCCTCGTAGGTAGGATCCCACAGGCAGTCCCAGCTGGAGACAATTTCCTTGGAAATCTCATTCTTATTGTAGAGCAGTCCCAGGGTTCCATAGAAGTAGGGAACGGAGTAGGTGTGATCCTTGTCATAGGATTCGGAAAGGGCAAGGATATCCGGATCCAGATTCTTGTAATTGTCCATGGCTTCGTAATCCAGAGAAAGAACCTCTCCCTCGTTGATCAGCTTTTCCACCATATATTCGGAGGAGCAGATGACATCGTAATCGATGGAGCCGGCCTTGTACTTGGTGTACATTTCCTCAGGACTCTCGTATTCTTCGTATTTTACGGTAATACCGGTCTCTTTCTCAAACTGTTTTAAGGCATCCTCGTCAATGTATTTGCCGTAGTTGAGGACTGTCAGGGTCTCTCCCTTGCCGGAGGACTGGGCATTGCCACAGGCACCAAGGCAGGAGGCTGTAAGAGCGAGGACAAGAGCTGTGGATAAGATTTTTTTCTTCATTTTGATTCTCCTTCTTGTGTTTTATATGTTTTGTTCACTGCCTCGTTTGGCAGGACGTACGTTTCCAATCAACAGTAAGAGCAGTACCGCAAAGAAAAGAATGGTGGAAAGGGCATACAATTCCGGCTTAATTCCCTTGCGAAGCTCCGTATAAAGCATGGTGGAGAGGGTGTTAACTCCGGCTCCTTTGGTAAAATAGGTGATACTGAAGTCATCCAGCGACATGGTAATAGCCATCATAAAGCCGGAGAGCACGCCGGGTCTGATTTCCGGCCAGGTCACCTTGTAAAAGGCGTAGAGTGGGGAAGCCCCCAGATCCAGCGCCGCTTCGTAGGTGCTGGCATTGGCCTGCTTAAGCCGCGGCAGCACGTTGAGGATCACGTAGGGGATGCTGAAGGTAATATGGGCGATCAGCACCGTAACAAAGCCCAGATCCATAAATTTCACAAACAAAAGCATCATGGAGATACCGGTAACGATATCTGCATTCAGAAGGGGAATGTTGGTGGCTCCAAGGAAAAGGGCCTGCCCCTTCTTTTTCATGGCAGAGATACCGATGGCGGCCAGGGTTCCGATCAGCGTGGAAATGATGGCTGACAGGAAAGTAACCTGCAGAGTTGTCGCAAAGGCGGCCATGATCTTCTCGTCCTGAAAGCATCCGGTATACCACCGGAAGGTAAATCCTCCCCACTTAACCTTTGACCGGGAATCGTTGAAAGAAAGCACGATCAACACCACAATCGGCAGGTACAGGAAGGCAAACATCAAAAACAAATAAATTCTGGAAGCACATTTCTTTAGCATAGGATTGTTCCCTCCCCTTCTTTATCAAAGGAATTCACAAGTGCCATGCTGGCAATGACAAAAATCATCAGCACGAAGGAAAGACCGCTTCCGGCATTCCACTGCATGCCCTGCATGAAGTCCTGTTCGATGACATTTCCAATCAGAAGTACGTGGCCGCCACCAAGTACCTGGGAGATGGCGAAGGAAGTCAGGGATGGCACAAATACCATCACGATGCCACTGATGATGCCGGAGAGGGACAATGGCAGGATAATTTTAAAGAAGATTAAAATTTTACCTGCGCCAAGATCCGCGGCGGCTTCGATCCAGTCCTTACGGATTCTTGTCAGTGCATTGTAGATGGGCAGGAGCATGAAAGGGAAAAAGTCATACACCATACCCAGTACAACCGCTGCCGGCGTGTTGATGATATTGATCTTGGATAGTCCCATGCTGGTCAGGAGGGTGTTGATGACACCGTTCTTGGAGAGCAGAAGCTTCCAGGCCAGAATACGGAGCATGAAGTTCATCCACATGGGCAGCATAAACATAAATACCACCAGGCTCTGGTTCTTGATGTGCATATTTACAAGAATCATCGCCAGAGGATAGGCAAGTATCAGACAAATCACGGTGCAGATCACTCCCAGCCACAGGGAAAGTCCCAGGGCTTTGCGGTTGGTCTCTGACGCGATGCCTGCAATGTACTGCAGGGTCGGGGTTCCGTCGCTTCCCGTGAAAGCGTAGTAGATGATCATGACCATGGGCAGAAGGATAAAGCCGATGATCCAGATCAGGTAAGGCCCTGATAAAATCTGTTGTTTGAATTTACTCATCGATCTCCACCGCCTTTTCGTCGGATGATTCCGGTTTGTGCATAATCTGGATATTGAAAGGAATGACTTTGATTCCTACGTGAGTGCCCACAGGGACATATTTGGTGGTGTGTACCAGCCATTCGTATCCATCTGCCATGACATCCAGCTCATAGTGAACGCCCTTGAAGATCAGGGAGGTTACGTCACCTTCCATATAGCCCTCTGCGGGATCTACCAGCTCCACATCCTCCGGACGGATTACCACGTCCACCGGTGTGTTATTGCCGAAGCCTTTATCCACGCAGGGCATTTTGACTCCGAGGATCTCTACCAGTTCATCCTTTATCATTGTGCCGTCCAGAATATTGCTATGGCCGATGAAGTCAGCCACAAAGGCGTTTTCCGGCTCGTTGTAGATATCTTCCGGGGTACCGATCTGCTGGATGTAGCCCTGGTTCATGACCACGATGGTATCGGACATGGTCAATGCCTCTTCCTGGTCGTGGGTAACGTATACGAAGGTAATGCCCAGTTCTTCCTTCAGGCGGATTAGCTCATACTGCATGTTCTGGCGAAGCTTTAAGTCCAGAGCGCCTAAGGGTTCGTCCAGAAGGAGAACCTTCGGCTCGTTGACAATGGCCCTTGCGATGGCAATTCGCTGCTGCTGGCCACCGGAGAGGGAATCCACGGAGCGGTTTTCAAAGCCCTCCAGATTTACAAGCTTTAAGGCGTATTTAATTTTATCCTTAATATAATCTTTGCTCTTCTTGCTGATTTTCAGACCGAAGGCAATATTCTCCGCAATGGTCATATGAGGGAAAAGGGAATACTTCTGGAAA
This sequence comes from uncultured Lachnospiraceae bacterium, assembly GCA_900316805.1. Classification (GTDB taxonomy): domain Bacteria; phylum Bacillota; class Clostridia; order Lachnospirales; family Lachnospiraceae; genus Roseburia. The sequence goes on along the minus strand of ONEJ01000017.1, from coordinate 21,873 downwards.
ACAGTATTCAGCTTTCGCTCGTTGGCGGGAAGATTGGTAATATCCTGGCCGTCAAAGAGGATCTGTCCCTGATCCGGCCGCTCAAAGCCTCCCAAAAGGCGCAAGGTTGTGGTCTTGCCACAGCCGGACGGCCCCAGCAGTGTCAGGAATTCGTTCTCCCGGATGTAAAGGTTCAGTTCGTCGAGAACAAGGTTATCCCCATAGGATTTGGAGACGTTGTTGAAGTCGATTAAGTGTTTGCTCATAGTATCTGTCTATCCTTTGCATTTCATGAAATCATAGTTTAAAAACTGGGTGGGGTAGTGACCCATATGAGAACGGCGTCCCTTGCCCCTGTATTTTCCAGAAAATGTTTCTTATCGGCCTTGAAATAAAAGGATTCCCCGGCTTTCACCGTCTGGTTTTTTCCACCGTAGGTGATGCGGATGGTTCCTTTCATCACATATCCGAATTCCTCGCCCTCGTGGGGAGGGTGAATCTCGGAGGTGCCGCCGGAGTGGAGCGTCAGCCGGACCGGCTCCATGGCATTTTTCTGCGCATTGGGTACGATCCATTCCACCAGGCGGTTCTTCGTATGATCTGTTTTTTCAAAATAATCCTCTTCCCGGAAGACAATTTGTTCCGGCTCTTCGTCGGCGAAAAATTCTGCGGGAGTGGTTCCCAGACATTGGATAATGTCTAACAATGTGCCGATGGAAGGGGAGTTCTGATTGCGTTCCAGCTGTGAGATAAATCCCTTCGTGAGCTCCGCCCGGTCTGCCAGCTCCTGTTGAGTCAGGCCGTACTGGATGCGGAGCTCCTTCATTCGATGTCCGATGTTCATTCCTGCTCCTCATAGTCTAATAGTTGATTTTTTGTTTACTAAAAATAAACCCAACAAGGTACATTCTAATGATTTGATGAAGTTTGTCAATACATTTTGAAAAAAATAGTTGATTTTATGAAAAAGGTTTGGTAGTATAGTTAAGTACTTTTGTGCCAATATGGCTCAGTTGGTAGAGCGACGCATTCGTAATGCGTAGGTCAGGGGTTCGAGCCCCCTTATTGGCTGACGGATAACCCTGCAGAATCAGGAATGGTTCTGCGGGGCTTTTTTTATGAACATTCACTTTTCCGGTTGTTCTTTCCGGGGAAAATTGGTATAATGGCTCTGAATCATTATAAAAAAGTAAGGACGAGGTAGGAAATGAAACAGGAAAAGAAAAATCTTGTGGTGCTGCTGGCCTTTGTTGCTCTGGCAGCCATTGTGATTACGGTCGGAATATGTGTGCTTCAGGTGCCGGTGGTTCCTCTCTGCGCCCTCATAATCGTAGAGGCAGGCATCGCGGTGATGCTTCATCACGCGGAACTGTGGGTTCATGCTGTTGTGGTGGTGATTGAGCTGATTGCCGGAGCGGTGAGCGGAAAGCTCCTATTGGCAGTGTTGTGTGCGCTGGTTTATGCCGCTGCAACTGCTGTATTGATTGTTTCAGAAGAGGGAGAGCGTGCGAATGGATAATAATTGTTGCAGGCAGCAGCTGGATGATCTGTTTCTTCGGATGATTGCGTATTTTTCCGGGGATCCTAAGCGCATCCAGCATTTTATGAAGGTACACAGCTTTGCAAGGCTGATTGGCACGAAGGAGGGAATGGATGAAACTTCCCTGTTTATTCTGGAAGCCGCAGCCTACACCCACGATATCGGTATTCGTCCGGCGGAGGAGAAATACGGCCGTTGTGACGGAAAGCTGCAGGAGCAGGAGGGACCCATCGTAGCCCAGAAGCTGCTGTCGGATCTGGGGGTGGAGAATTATATGGTGGAGCGGATCTGTTATCTCATCGGACACCATCATACCTATACCAATGTGGATGGGATGGATTATCAGATCCTGATCGAAGCGGATTTCCTTGTAAATCTGTATGAAGACCAGGAGGATTTACGCACGATCCGGAAGGTCTACGACAGGATTTTTAAGACGAAGACCGGCAAAGAGATTTTCCGGCAGATGCTGCTTCCGGAGGGAAAGGAAGAAAAGCCGTGAATGCCGTCAATTATCAGAAGGTAATGGAAGAACTGATTCAAAATAACTGCGGGGAGGGACGAGTGCCGGAGCTTTTGCTCCACAGCTGCTGCGCACCCTGCAGTTCTTATTGTATTGACCTGCTTTCCGGATATTTTCACGTTACGGTATTCTACTATAATCCCAACATCTATCCGCCGGAGGAATATCATATGCGTGCCGCCCAGCAGGAGCGGTTTATCGGGGAATATCCGGTCAAATATCCCGTTTCCTTTGTGGAAGGACGCTATGATACCGAGCGTTTTTATCAGATGGCACAGGGTCTGGAGCAGGAGCCGGAGGGCGGGAAACGCTGTTTTGCCTGCTATGAATTACGTCTCAGGGAGGCGGCGGAGTACGCCAGGAATCACAGCTTTGATTTTTTTACTACCACATTGTCCATCAGTCCGTTGAAGAATGCGGCAAAACTCAACGAGATCGGCGGGCGGCTGGCAGAGGAATACGGTGTGCCCTATCTGTTTTCCGATTTTAAAAAGAAGGAAGGCTACAAGCGGTCCACGGAAATTTCCTGCGAATACGATATGTACCGCCAGTATTACTGCGGGTGCGTGTATTCCAAGAGAGACCGGGATGCCCAGATCCGGGCGAAGGAAGAAGACCCTTCGAATCGGTAAAGGGCGTAGGCAGATACCTTTTGTTTACAATTAGTACTAGTTCAGACACAGAAAGGAAGAAAAATATGGCTCAGTTATGGGGAGGAAGATTTACGAAGGAGACGGACCAGCTGGTTTATAATTTTAATGCGTCCATTTCTTTTGACCAGAAATTTTTTAAGCAGGATGTTGAGGGGTCCATCGCCCATGTGACGATGCTGGGAAAACAGGGAATCCTTACAGATGAGGAAACCGCTGCCATCATCAAATGTTTAAAGGAGATTCAAGAAGACGTGGAGAATGGTAAGCTGGAGATCACTTCGGAATATGAGGATATTCACAGCTTTGTGGAGGCTAACCTCATCGACCGTCTTGGAGATACCGGCAAGAAGCTGCACACGGGACGAAGCAGAAATGACCAGGTGGCATTGGATATGCGTCTTTATACCAGAGAACAGGTGCTGGAAACAGATGATCTGCTTAAGGAGCTTTTACAGGTTCTGCTTCGCATCATGAAGGAAAATACCGAAACCATCATGCCGGGCTTTACCCATCTGCAGAAGGCACAGCCCATTACACTGGCCCATCATATGGGGGCTTATTTTGAGATGTTTAAGCGTGACCGCCAGAGAATGCGGGATATTTATGAGCGTATGAATTATTGCCCATTGGGCAGCGGAGCACTGGCGGGAACTACCTATCCTCTGGACCGGGATTACACGGCAGAACTTCTGGGCTTTTTCGGCCCTACCTTAAACAGTATGGACGGCGTATCTGACCGGGATTATTTAATCGAGTTTTTATCTGCCCTTTCCACCGTGATGATGCATCTGAGCCGTTTCAGTGAGGAAATCATCATCTGGAACTCCAATGAATACCGGTTTGTGGAGATCGATGATGCCTACAGCACAGGCAGCAGCATTATGCCCCAGAAAAAGAATCCGGATATCGCGGAGCTGGTGCGGGGCAAGACCGGTCGTGTCTATGGTGCACTGATGTCACTGCTTACCACCATGAAGGGAATTCCGCTTGCTTATAATAAGGATATGCAGGAGGATAAGGAGCTTTCCTTTGACGCCATGGATACGGCGAAGGGATGTATTGCTTTGTTTACCGGTATGCTGGATACCCTGAAATTTAATGAGGATGTTATGAGAAGAAGCGCCAGCCACGGATTTACCAATGCCACGGATGCAGCTGACTATCTGGTAAATCACGGGGTACCTTTCCGGGATGCCCACGGAATTATCGGCCGGATCGTTCTTTACTGCATTGAAAAGCAGAAGCCTATTGATGATATGAGCTTAGAGGAACTGCAGTCCTTCAGTCCGGTATTTGGCGAGGATATCTACGATGCCATTTCCATGGAGACCTGTGTCAATAAGCGTCTGACGGTGGGCGCTCCGGGAAAAGAAGCTATGGAGAAAGTGATCGCAGAAGAAGAGAAGTATCTGTCTGAGGACTGGAAGAGCGGAAGCCGCTAGACAGGTCCGATTGGGCTAATATTGTGCAGAAGTTACATAAAATGTAGCAATTATTTATATATTTAATACAGTTTTTTTCTTGTAATTTTTTGTGGATTCAAGTAATATGATTGTATAAAGACAACTGTCCGCGACACACGGACATAGGAAGGGAATGTTTGTTACAGAAGAACGAACGGCTTTTTGGGTATGTTTGTTACGAAGAGACAGAGTTCCAAATAAGAGAACATAAGGAGATTAGAGCAAAATGAGTGAGAAGTTAAAAGTTGGTATCCTTGGCGGAACAGGTATGGTTGGACAGAGATTTATCTCTTTATTGGAGAATCATCCGTGGTTTGAGGTTACCACCATCGCAGCCAGCCCAAGAAGTGCAGGAAAGACCTATGAGGAGGCTGTCGGAGACCGTTGGAAGATGGATACTCCTATGCCGGAGGATGTGAAGAAAATCGTTGTGATGAACGTGAATGAGGTGGAGAAGGTTTCTGCCCAGGTGGATTTCGTATTCTCCGCTGTTGATATGACGAAGGAAGAAATCAAGAAGATCGAAGAGGATTACGCAAAGACCGAGACACCGGTAGTTTCCAACAACAGCGCACACCGCTGGACACCGGATGTACCGATGGTTGTTCCGGAGATCAATCCTCAGCACATGGAGGTTATCAAGTACCAGAAGGAGCGTCTTGGCACCACCCGTGGTTTCGTTGCTGTTAAGCCGAACTGCTCGATCCAGAGCTATGCCCCGGTTCTGACTGCATGGAAGGAATTTGAGCCATATGAGGTTGTAGCTACCACATATCAGGCAATTTCCGGTGCCGGAAAGACCTTTAAGGATTGGCCGGAGATGGTTGGAAACATTATCCCATACATCGGCGGCGAGGAAGAAAAGTCTGAGAAAGAGCCACTTCGTATCTGGGGATATGTGGATGATGAGAAGAAGCAGATCGTTCCTGCCACTTCTCCGGTTATTACCTGCCAGTGTATCCGCGTGCCGGTTCTGAACGGACATACCGCAGCAGTATTCGTGAAGTTTAAGAAGAAACCTACCAAGGAGCAGCTCATTGAGGCGCTGGTAAACTACAGCGGTGTTCCGCAGGAGCTGGAACTTCCAAGTGCACCGAAGCAGTTCATCCAGTATCTTGAGGAGGACAATCGTCCGCAGGTTAGCATGGATGTTGATTTCCAGCACGGCATGGGAATCTCTGTGGGCCGTCTGAGAGAGGACACTGTATATGATTGGAAGTTCGTAGGACTTTCCCACAACACGGTTCGTGGTGCAGCAGGTGGAGCAGTGCTTTGCGCAGAGCTTTTGAAGGCACAGGGATATATTACAAAGAAGTAGAGAAAGTAATGATAAATGGGCGTTGCGGCGAAATTTTTCGCTATACGCCCATGAAAAATTTGTGTTTGATTGAAAAACCGGTTAAGATGGGCGGTAGAGTGATAAAATTCTCTATACGCCCATTTTTATTGTGTCATTTGGTGGAGCGGCAAATATTTTGGGCGTATAGGAGAAAAATTGCTGCAAACGCCCAGAAATTGGGTTGTAAACTAAATTTGTGGTAGAAGTAGTGGGCGTATAGAGAAAAAATGTTTGTCAGCGTCCTAATATTGATTGTAGATGCTGTTATGATTGTACATAAGATTATAAATACTACAAGTAACAGTTCACAGACTTTCATACGGTATTCTCGGTACCGAAAATACCTGCCTGTGAACAGTAATTACAACAAATGCTGCTGGCGTTGCTGCCTGACTTGATTATGAAATTAAGAAGTGATATAATTTTCTGGTACTTCTAAGTCCAAGCACCATATTGCATATACAGATGTGCATGAATCTTCAAAAAAGCAGACGGAAGTCTGATGAATCATAATCGAAATGTAAATGGTTGAAACAGACTAGGAGATTAGGAAAAGAAAAGTAGAAATAAACAGCAATATAAATGAGATGAAATAACAAGTATGAAAGTTTCATAAAGGGGATACAGACGGAGGAAGCGCGATGAACGTGAAAAGCACGGATTTGAAAGAATTGCAGAATTATTATGAACAGGCAGGAAACCAGCTGGTGGTTTTATATGGAAGGAAGGATTGCCGGAAGGAAGATCTGCTCCGCGTGTTTGCGGCAGATAAGAAATGCTTTTATTATCGGTGCCGGCAGTGCTCTGCAGAAGAACAGCTGCGGATGATGGAGGAGGAAATCAGCCGACAGTACGAGATTAAGCTGCAGAAACATACCTATGATGAGTGCTTTAATCGTGTGAAGAGTGGGGATGCCACGAAGCTTGTTGTGGTCATTGATGAATTTCAGTATGTTATGAAGCGGGATGAGGAGTTCCTGAAAAGCATCATAAAGCTAAAAGGAAAACGTTTGTATCCGGGACCTGTCATGATTATTCTGGCTTCTTCGTCCATTGTCTGGGTGGAGCAGGATCTGGATGAGGCCTTTGGTGAAAACGTGAAGAAAATCACCGGCCGTCTGAAAGTGGAAAACCTGAATTTCCTGGAGGTGGTCCGCGCCTTTCCATCCCTTCCTGTTAGCGAGTGTGTGAAGTTGTATGGTGTCATTGGCGGTGTGCAGGGCTATATGGACGTGTGGAATCCGAAACTCTCTTTTAAGGAAAATGTTTGTCATCTTGTGCTTTCGGAAGGGGGATATCTCTTTGATAAAGCGGAAAATCTCATTGCTTCCGAGCTGCGGGAGCTTTCTGTATACAACACGATTCTTGCCGCCATTGCAAAGGGATACAATAAGTTAAATGATCTGTTTTTGTACACCGGTTATTCTCGGGCAAAAATCAGTGTTTATATGAAGAATCTGAGCCATTTTGACATCGTAGAGAAGGTTGTCTCTTTTGAGACAGGCGGATGGGAGAATGCCAAAAAGGGCGTTTATCAAATCAAGGATACCTTTGTTAATTTCTGGTATAAGTTTGTGTTCCCACATTTATCCGATCTGAGTCTGCGGACACCATCGGACTTTTACGAGACCTATATAGCACCGGAACTGGATGCATACCTGAACCGGTATTTCCGGAATGTGTGTATGGAGTATCTGACCCTGCTGGATCAGCTGGGACGGCTGCCCTTTGCCATTCACAAAATGGGCACCTGGGTTGGAAAAACAGGCAATATTGACATCATTGCCCAGAGTAGTGACCGGAGAAATATTGTCTGCCTCTGTAACTGGGACCAGCCACAGCTTACCAAGGATATGTGTGAGGAAATGTACGAGAGCATGCAGAAGGCAAAGCTGGATTCGGAGAATTTTTATCTCTTTTCCGCAACAACCTTCGAGCCGGAGCTGGTGGCTTATGCCAGGGAAGATGAGCGTTTCGAACTGATCGATATGAATGAATTGTAGTTTCGCAGACAGAGCCGGGGGCGAATCCTTTGAGAATTATGCTGCGAATGAAAGAAATTAAATGAGGAATTTATGGGGAAATCACTGATCATTACGGAGAAACCATCGGTGGCGCGGGAATTTGCGAGTGTTCTCGGGGTTAACGGGCGACAGAATGGCTATATTGAAAACCAGAACTATGTCATTACCTGGTGCGTGGGACATCTGGTTGGGATGGTGTATCCGGAAAGCTATGATGAAAAATACAAAAGGTGGAAGCTGGAAGATCTTCCCTTTCTGCCAAAGGAATACAAATACGATGTCATAAAAGAAGTTAAGGATCAGTATGATGTTGTGCACGGTATGCTGATGCGGGAGGATATTGACCGGGTCTACTGGGCGGGAGATGCCGGAAAGGAAGGACAGACCATTGAGGAAAATATCCGGAACTTTGGCGGTGTCCGTCCCGGTATGGAGGAACTTCGTGTCTGGATTGATTCCCAGACCCAGGAGGAAATCCTTCGGGGAATCCGGGAGGCAAAGCCTATGTCGGCCTATGCGAATCTCGGAAAGTCCGGGATTATGCGGACCATCGAGGATTATGCAATGGGGATTAATTTTTCCAGGGTCATGTCTGTCAAGTACGGAAATCTCTTAAACAAGGCAGCGGGAACGAATTCCTATACGGCCATTGCCGTGGGCCGGGTCATGACCTGCGTTCTTGGCATGGTGGTGATCCGGGAGCGGGAAATCCGCAATTTCAAGGAGACACCCTTTTACCGCGTGGTGGGGAAATTTTCCGATGCGAAGATTGAGGGAGAATGGAAGGCGGTGGAAGGCTCGGCCTATTTTGAATCACCGCTTCTGTATAAGGAAAATGGATTCCGGGAGAAAAAGGATGCCCTTGCTCTCATGGAACGGCTCAATAACCGGCCGGCGAAGGTGCAGTCCATTGAAAAAAACACTTCAAGAAAGCGGGCACCCTTGCTTTTTAACCTGGCAGAGCTTCAGGCGGAGTGTTCCAAACGGTTTAAGATCAGTCCGGATGAGACCCTGCAGGTAGCGCAGGACCTCTATGAGAAGAAACTGACCACCTACCCGAGAACGGATGCCAGAGTGCTTTCCAGCGCGGTGGCCAAGGAAATTTATAAGAATATCAGCAGGCTGAAAGGCTTTACTCCCACGGAATCTTTTGTGGAAAGGATTATGGACAGGAAACTGTATGCCAATATTGCGAAAACCCAGTACACGGATGACTCCAAGGTCACGGATCACTATGCCATTATACCCACGGGACAGCTGACGGAGCTTAATTCTTTGAACTCTCTTCAGAGGGCAATTTTTGAATTGATCGTCCGCCGGTTCCTAAGCATTTTCTATCCTCCGGCAGAATACGAGAATGTAAAGCTGGTGGTGACCGTGGAGGCAGAGGGGAAAAAGGAATCCTTTTTTGCTTCCGCGAAGGTACTTAAGAATCCGGGATATCTGGAAATTGCGGGAATTCCCCAGAAGAAAAATCCATCGGATCCCACCAATAAGGATCGGGGACTGGCCCGTGTCACCGGAGGCGCTTACAGCCGCGGGGAGGAGGAAAACGAGGAAGAGGAAGTGGCAGATCCCAAGGCACTTCTGGCTCTTGCCGCTACCATCAAAAATGGTGATGAGCTCCCTGTATATGGCTATGGCGTGAAGGAAGGCAAAACCTCTCCGCCGAAGCGTTACACCTCCGGCTCTATGGTTCTTGCCATGGAGAATGCGGGGCAGCTTATTGAGGACGAGGAGCTTCGGGAGCAGATCAAGGGCTCCGGTATCGGAACTTCCGCCACCCGGGCAGAAATTATTAAGAAGCTGGTGCGTATCCATTATCTGAATCTGAATAAAAAAACCCAGATCCTGACACCGGAAAATCTTGGGGAGATGGTGTATGAGGTCGTCAACATGACGGTGCCTGCCCTTCTTAATCCCAAGATGACAGCTTCCTGGGAGAAGGGACTGGATGGCATTACCGGAGGCACGGTGGATTTTGATGATTACCGGAGTAAGCTGGAGAACTTTATCCGCACCGAGACGGAGAAGATGATCGGACAGGATCTTGGTCAGCCCCTGGCGGAACGGATCAGTGATTTTGCCGGGAAAAATGCCACAGGTCCCGGGGCAAGAAGAAAGATCGGGGCGAAGTGTCCGGCGTGCGGTGGAGAGATGATAACCACTCCCTTCGGCTATGGATGCAGCAATTACAAAAAAGATAAATCAGGATGTAATTTTAATATCGGTGAGATCGCCAATGTGCGGCTTTCGGAGGAACAGGTAAAGGAGCTTCTGGAAAAGGGAAAGACTGCTAAGATTCGGGGCTTTAAGTCCAAGGCCGGGAAGAAGTTTGATGCCTGTCTGATGCTGCAGAAGGATGAGGCGGGAAGGGTGTCGGCGGCCTTTGATTTCTCGGAGGTGGAGCCGGAGATTCTGCCGGAAGTGAAGTGCCCGGTTTGCGGCGGAGCCATTAAGAAGACTTCCTTTGGCTATGGCTGCGTGAATTTTAGTCCCTCGGAGGAGGGAAGCTGCCGCTTTTCCATTGGTTCTGTTGCCGGGAAGAATCTGCCGGCATCGGTGGTAAAGCAGCTGCTGACGGAGGGACATACCGATACGATCCGGGGCTTTAAGTCCAAAGCCGGGAAGAAGTTTGACGCCTGTCTGGTTCTGCGGAAGGATGAGACCGGGAAAGTGTCTGTGCAGTTCGACTTTGATCATGTAGAGCAGAAGGTGGTTAAGGATGTGAAGTGTCCTCTCTGTGGAGGAGATATTGTGGCTACCTCCTTTGGCTACGGATGTGCCAATTATAAGCCAAAGGATGAAAGCAGCTGCCGTTTTTCCATTGGTAAGATGGCAGACAAATCCTTTACGGAGACGCAGGTGCGGCAGCTTCTGACCGACGGAATCACGGAGACCATGCGGGGATTTAAGTCCAAAAACGGCAAGCGCTTTGATGCCCGGGTAGCTTTGAACAAGGATGAATCCGGAAAGGTGACAGGACTTAAATTTGACTTTAACAATGTAGAACCCAAGAAAGTGAAGGACGTGGCATGTCCGAAGTGTGGAGGGGCAGTTGTCGTGACGTCCTTTGGCTTTGCCTGTGAGAATCATCGTCGCGACGACGCAGAAAGCTGCAACTTCGTTGTCGGGAAGGTGGCCAGTGTAAAAATCAAGGAGGCCCAGCTTAAGGAACTTCTGCTTCGCGGGAAGACCGATGTCATAGAAGGCTTCGTTGCAAAAACCGGGATGAAGTTCGATGCCCCCTTAAAGCTTACAGAAGGGGGAGACATTGCCTTTGATTTTCCGGAGAAGCCAAAGCCTGTGGAAACGCAAGTTCCCTGTCCGGACTGTGGTAAAATGCTCATGAAGAGCCAGTGGCGCTACGAGTGTGCATGTGGCTTTAAGATCTGGCATACCGTAGCGAAGGTGGAGCTTTCAGAAGAGATTATGAAGGAACTTCTGACCACCGGAAAGACGAAACAGAAGGTAGTTGGATTTACCTCAAAGGCAGGAAATGTCTTTGATGCCTGTCTGAAATATGCGGATGGACAGATATCTTTTGATTTTGATAATCCGGGGGGAGGAGTCTGCGAATTCTGAGGGAGATTCCACCTCAGGGAATACAGCAATACCGGATGAGGCTTCAAAGGCAGAGCACACCGCGGCAGCGAAAACCGGTTCAGAACCGAAAACAGAAGCTGAAGGAACATAAAATCATTTGTTAATTATAAACGAAAAGGAGATATAAATCATGATGGAAAACGCAAAAATTGTAAATATGTATGATTTGTCACAGACCATTGCAGGAGAGTACCTTGCACAGTTTACTTATCCATGGGAAGCCTTAAAGGGCATCGCTGACTTTATCCGGAAGCTGGGTCCCACACTGGATCCGGAGCGCTTCGAGAAGCGGGGGGAGGAAATCTGGGTAGCAAAGAGTGCGAAGGTGGCAGCTACTGCCTGCCTGAATGGCCCGCTCATTATTGATGAGGAGGCAGAAATCCGCCACTGTGCCTTTATCCGGGGCAGTGCTATCATCGGAAAGGGCTCTGTTGTGGGAAATTCCACAGAAATTAAAAATGATATTATTTTCAATTCTGTTCAGGTCCCTCATTATAATTATGTGGGGGATTCCATTCTCGGATTCAAATCCCACATGGGGGCAGGCTCCATTACCTCCAATGTGAAATCTGATAAGACACTTGTGGTAGTGAAGGATAAATATGAATCCGGAGAAGAAATTGAAACAGGACTTAAGAAATTTGGCGCTATGCTTGGCGACCATGTGGAGGTAGGCTGCAACTCGGTATTGAATCCGGGAACCGTCATTTGTCCCAACTGTAACGTATATCCTCTTTCCTCTGTCCGGGGCGTGATTCCGGCAGGACATATCTTTAAGGATAAAGAGCACATTGTAAAGAAAGCATGAATATTTCGAAAAAAATCGAAATAATGAGGATTTAGTACTAGACTTATGAGCAAAAATATGCAAAAATAACTACAGTATGTTCATATACAATTCATATGCGAAAGGAGTCTTATGATGATTTACACAAAGGAAGTTGAAAACATGTGTCCGGTTGCTAAGGGCGCAAAACATGAGCCGGCTCCTATCCCGGAAGAGGGTAAGTGGGTTCATTCCAAGAAGATTGAGGACATTTCAGGATTTACACACGGTGTTGGCTGGTGTGCACCACAGCAGGGTGCCTGCAAGCTTTCCCTCAATGTTAAGAATGGTGTCATTGAGGAAGCACTCGTAGAGACAATCGGATGCTCCGGTATGACACATTCCGCAGCTATGGCAGCTGAGGTTTTACAGGGCAAGACAATTCTGGAAGCATTAAATACAGACCTTGTTTGTGACGCTATCAATACAGCTATGAGAGAGCTGTTTTTACAGATCGTTTACGGACGTACCCAGTCTGCTTTCTCCGATGACGGACTTGCAATCGGTGCAGGACTTGAGGATTTAGGAAAGGGTCTTCGTTCTCAGGTTGGTACCATGTACGCAACCAAGGAGAAGGGTGTTCGTTACCTTGAGATGGCTGAGGGTTATGTAACAGGTATCGCTCTTGACGAGAATAATGAAGTAATCGGTTACCAGTTCGTTTCTCTTGGAAAGATGACTGACTTCATCAAGAAAGGTGATGATCCGAATACTGCCTGGGAGAAGGCTAAGGGTCAGTACGGCCGCGTAGATGATGCAGTTAAGATCATTGATCCACGTCAGGAATAAGAGAAATTTATATAGGCAGTGTTTCGGATGGGACGCTGCACTAAGAAAGGAGAAACGAAATAATGGCTTTATTTGAAGGATATGAAAGAAGAATTGACCAGATTAACGCTGTTTTAAACAGCTATGGTATCAGCTCTATCGAAGAAGCTGAGAAGATTACAAAGGACGCTGGACTGAACGTTTACGATCAGGTTAAGAAAATCCAGCCGATCTGTTTTGAGAATGCTTGCTGGGCTTACACCATTGGTGCAGCAATCGCAATCAAGAAGGGCTGCAAGCGCGCTGCTGATGCCGCTGCTGCAATCGGAGAGGGACTTCAGGCTTTCTGTATTCCGGGATCCGTTGCTGATCATCGTAAGGTAGGTCTTGGCCATGGTAACCTTGGCAAAATGCTTCTGGAGGAGGAGACCGAGTGCTTCTGCTTCTTAGCAGGACATGAGTCCTTCGCAGCTGCTGAGGGTGCAATCGGTATCGCTGAGAAGGCAAACAAGGTTCGTCAGAAACCACTTCGCGTTATCTTGAACGGACTTGGAAAAGACGCTGCACAGATCATTTCCCGTATCAACGGATTTACATTCGTTGAGACAAAGTATGATTACAAGGCTGCTGAGCTTAATATTGTATATGAGAAGGCATATTCTAACGGAATCCGTGCAACTGTAAAGTGCTATGGCGCAGATGATGTTCAGGAAGGTGTTGCAATTATGCATCACGAGAACGTTGGTGTATCCATCACCGGTAACTCCACCAACCCAACCCGTTTCCAGCATCCGGTTGCAGGTACTTACAAGAAGGAGTGCGTTGAGCAGGGCAAGAAGTACTTCTCCGTTGCATCCGGCGGTGGTACAGGACGTACACTTCATCCGGACAACATGGCTGCAGGACCGGCTTCTTATGGTATGACCGATACATTAGGACGTATGCATTCTGACGCACAGTTCGCAGGATCTTCTTCCGTACCGGCTCACGTTGAGATGATGGGTCTCATCGGTATGGGTAACAACCCGATGGTTGGCGCTACCGTTGCAGTTGCTGTATCCGTAGAGGAAGCTGCTAAGGCTGGTAAATTCTAAAAAAAGGCTGAAAAACCTTGATTTTTGGGGACAAACCAAGTCGTCGTAAGGCGTGGTTTGTCCTCTTTTTTTATTCTATCTACCTCGTTATCTACCCCATATCTACCCCGGGTTTTTAGGTCGGGGTAGGTAAACGTTCACAGCACTTCTGACAGGCATAAAAAGCAGAGAAAGGAAGTAGTGAACGATGGCAAGGAAGAAAGCAGTAAAGCGTGAAAATGGAAGGGGAACAGTAGAAAAAGGTCCAGGAAAGTTGAGACCGTACAAGGCGAAGGCACCGGTTGGAACAAAGGTTGATAAAAATGGTAAAACCCAAGTCGTATACAAATCCCTTGGAAATTTTACAACAAGAGCTGAGGCAGAGGATGCATTGGCAGAATTCTCTAAAAATCCATATGATATCTCGTTATCTGTAAAAACGTTTGCAGATTTGTATAACGTATGGTCTAAACAGTACTTTGATTCCTTGCAAGGGGAAAATTCTGTTAGAACTATCACTTCGGCATATGCGTACTGCAGTGATCTATATAATATGCCAATTCGGAACATCGGACCGGGACATATTAAGGATGGATGGAACCGCCGGGGAAGGAATCCAGCAGGTGATCAATACGGCGAGAGTCATGCAGGCGGCATATGCTGTAGGAAAATTCGGGCTGAAATCCGGTGTGGTCAGTGTATCGTTTCTTGCAAAGTATACAGGTGCAGAATACCTTCTTCATAAACTGAACCGGTACCGGCAGGGAAAGGGGGAACTGATCCGTAAAAAAGCGGAGGCTGTAATGAAAGAAAGCAGGGCATACCGGTCAGCAGCCACAAAAGCAGGCGAGATCAGGGAGCGGGCAAAGGAACTACAGAACAGTACCAGACAGAAGCTGGACCAGAATGCTGGTGTTCAAAGATACAAAAAAGTGCAGGCACAGGCAGCAAATAGGGCAAAGGAAACAGTCAGAAAGGTAAACCGGACAAAGGCAGCAGCGAGGGCAGCGGGACGAAGGATCAGGCACGGGAAAGACCGTGTGCTGTCACCGGTGCGTCTGCTGGGGCGTGGCTTTCACAGAATTCGTTCCGTTTTTTCAAAAATGAGGATGGCATTGGCGGCGGCAGCCGGAATCGCGGTCTGTGTGTTCCTTGTGCTGATCCTGCTGTTGAATCAGATCCTGACTGTCTTTGAGACCCAGTCGGAAGCTGCCTGCTCCGTCATCCTTACCAATGATGAACAGGTTGTTCCGGATCTGATTGCAATGCTCCTGAAAAAAGTGGAGGAGAGAAAAGCAGAAGCGGAGCATTTTGCAGCGAATGCCCCACAGAATCCAGAAGTATATGCAGGACATAACATTTCAAAATATGGGCATCCGGATAGCAGCGGTGCGTGGACAGGGGAAAGTAAGGTTACCTATCAGGATGGATCCGGCAATACACTGGTTGGAGGCATGAACAATATCCGGGACTGTCTTGCCATGGCGTATGTCATCATGGATGGGGACTTTGACAGCAATCCGGCCGCCAGGGATGATCTGGTTCTGGATCTGTGGGAGATGATGAATCCCAAAGTGACGTTCCAGGAATCCGGGGTGTATACCTGCCCTAGTGGATGCAGGTCTTACACTTTACTTTAAGAACAGCAGGGACAGTGACGAATTTCTTCAGGGAGATGTATACAGTTTCCATGCACCGGAAGCGTTTTCCGTAACGGCTTCCAAGAATTGTGAGGCAAATCTGGTGGTTTCGGGACATCCGGTGAAAGATCACGAGTATCTGGTGCGCATTCTGTCTTCCGTTGGACCCGGAATATCACGGTTGACTGTGGAAAGTGGTAATGGAAAGGAAACAGGTGTGACAGCGGTTACGGTGCTGGGAAGCAGGAAGGAAAAGGAATCCAGTTATCGGCTTCAGAGTTACCGCTGGCGTAAGGATGAGAAGGAGTATGGCGAATGAGTAAGACTGTGAGATGGTTCTGGAATGTTCTTTCGGGTTGCCTGCTGGTTCTGGTGCTTTCTCTGGGAATCACAAAGGCAGTGACCGGCTGGTCCGGTGTTGGCCCATACCGGGTCTTTTTCATCATGAGTGGATCCATGGAGCCGGAGATCCACAAGCACCAGCTGGTGCTGGCCAAGAGACTCTCTGTCCGGGAAACACTGGTGCCGGGAGATATCTATGCATATAAAAAGAGAGCATGGTTTGGTGAGAAAATCGTGATCCACCGGCTGGATGAAGTTCTGTCAGATGATAAAACACCCGGGCATCCGCTTCATCCGCAAAACTCTGGGAAACGAAGAGATCCATTTCAGCTTCTTCAAAACCATTGTCCCAAGCACCGCCGGTGTTTTCAATCATCATGTCAGCTTCTTCATCATAAATAGAGACAACAAAGGCATTACCGGTTTCCATTTATGTTTTGCTGGCAGGAGAGGACTATCAGGGATTTACGGATCAGAGTTTTCATCGGGAGGATGGAAGGGAAGCACAGGCACCTTTTGATTTTGTCGAGGTTATTAGGAACAAAAGCTAAGGGAGTAATGAAAGGTATGGGTTTAGAAAGACTTGATTTTTGGGTGAAGGGGGATTTCACGGTCACCTCAGAAAATGCGGATCTGTCCAATGGGCCGCCGTGGGATGCCCATGAGGCGGATCACCGCATGCTGGTATCCGCCGCACTGGAAAATGATGAGGAATTTGTCCGCCGCAGAAGACAGACGGAGGCTCTGCGTACCATGATCCTTGAGAATATCGTGGTGGTTCTGGATGAGGCCCAGAGAGAAATCCTGCTGACCTACATGAAGATGATGCAGGAGCAGTATGAAACAGCGGTCTGTATGGGGGACATGATCGCCTATGATGCGAAAACCGTAAGAAAATCAGAATCAGAGAAGTAAGAGGAAAAGTATATGTGAGGACACAGCCACCCTGCAGCTGAGGAACGGCAGGGCGTGCGGTGTCCTTTTATAAATCAAAATCCATGGTTTTAGGATGTGGCTTTGTTGGCATGTCTTTTTGTTCTTTATCCCGTGATACCGTAATTACAGGTTTCTCATGGACCTTCTCATCAAATAGGGCACCAAACAAAAAATCTTTTGATTCTGCATAGGTTAGCTGCTGGGATAGTTCCAGAAGGGAGCGGTATTCCTGGGAAAAATGTGCTTTCTGCAAGGAGAGTGTTTCATAGTCCCGGCGGAATGCAGAGATTTCCGCAGTGATGCTTTGTGTGTGGAGTGGATCTATGCCAAGTTCTGCCAGTTCCTGCATCTGATTTCGCAGCTGCAATAGCAGGAACTGTTTTTTTTCGGTGATTTCATCGGTCTGAATGGATTCATAGAATTCTGCAGAGCGGTCTTTGGCTTCTTCCTTCAGGCATTCCGGGGTCTGCCCAAGGCTTACGACATATCCAAAAAGTTTCTGATAGTCTTTTTTACTCATGGCAGAAAGGGGAATCGAGGGAGAAATCCCTTTGGCATCCAGGTATACCTGCAGCTTTTCCAGGTCATTTGACGAAGCCGGTTCGGAGGGCTTTAAGAGATCCGGTTTCACTGGTGTAAGACCATCCAGATAATCCCGCAGCTGTTCGTATTCGGAGGGGAGGACATATTGGATGTCGCGGCTGAGTGTAAGTCCGTGTTCTTTCAACTGGCGGGAAAGATTCTGCTGCTGTTCTGCAGATATGGGGTTCTCAAGAAAGGGCTGGTTTCCATAGCATTTTTTTATGTTTATGAAATCAAACTGGGTCAGTGCCGAAAAATCGATATTCTGTTTTTCTTCCGAAAGAAGTTCTTTTATCTCCCGGATTTGATTTTTCCGGATGGGTTCGGTGAAGTCTTCTTTCATATACAGGATCCTTTTCCGGTATGCTTTCTCCATCGCAGCATCAGTACTAGTTTTTAAGATTTCCGGCTTTGTACAATCCCCTCTGAAAAAGTTTAGGATTTCTCCGGCATCCATGGCAGAAACACCGGTAAATCCATCTCCGGACAATGTGTATTCGGGATGCTTCCGCAGGGCAAGATAGAGATCACGCTTCTGGGAACCACTCATGGGACAGCACTGGGCCCGGGTTTTCTGGACCTTTTCTGGTGAAAAAGAGGAGAGCATAAGGTCTGGCATGGCACCCTTGGGCCAATATTCAATACTGTCAATGATTCGTTTGGTGTCCTGTAAGTCTTTCAGTAACGGTTCCACCAGATCGTAAAACTGCCTTTTCCCTTCCATGCGTTTTAACTGTGATTTTATGTGATTCAGTTTTGCTCCGGTGGAATCCAGCTTTTCTTCCAGATCGGACCGCCTTTCCAGTCCAAGTTTTTCGATGGTAGACAGAGCCTGCTCCATCATTTCAATCTTTTTCGTGGTGGGCAAAGTGGTTAGGAGCTTTTTGGGCTGATACCGGTTTCCTACGCGGCGCAGGATCTCCAGTTTCCATGAGATGTTTTTCCGGATGGAATCCCATTCCCGGTATGTGCCCCGGCCCTTTGACTTAAAAAGCTGCGTTTTTGGATCTGCAAGGGTGATTTCAATTCCATAGGACCTCTGGATTGTGTCGGACAGCTCACGGATCTGCAGGCGTCTGGCGGAATCCATGCCAAACTTGGAGACTCCGTCCGGAAGGTAGGCATTGATGATGATGTGATTGTGCAGATGTTCCTTGTTCATGTGGGTGTCAACCACCGCCTGAACAAGCAGCTTTTCACACAACTCAATGCCAATCTGGTGTACCGTTCTCCTTTGTGGTCTGCAAGGTATTTTTCCCTTGTAATCCCAAAATCAAGAGCCGCTGTTTCCGGCTGGCAGAGCACTCCGGTCACAAGTAGCTCCTTGTCCCCATTGTCCAGACTGGCAAGGGTTTTCGCCGGATTGGCTCCATATTCCAGAACATCGGAGAGACCATTTTGACTGACGGAGGTCTTTTCCTGATTGGAACCGTAGTCCAGAATATTTTGAAGATTGGTGCTGTGAATAAGAATGGTTTTACATATGGCGGTCATGTAGTTGATTCCTCCTCATTTTTCGTTTTTTACCTTCAATGCCCTGCGGATTTCCTTACGTAACATACGGACACCGGAGGCACGGATGGAAGTCCGATTGGCCTTTGCATAACTGGCAGCATCCTTAAGGGCTGTTTTCATTTCCGATGCATCCAAAAGCAGCTGTTCATAGTCGGATTCATAAAGCTGCTGTTGGAGCGCAAGGGCAGCAATCAGGTTGTTGAGTTTTTCAATGTATCCGGAGACTTTCATGGTCAGCAGGGAAATATCCTCTGTCTCTACCAGAATCTGTACCGGTTCCTGCCTTGAAAGAAATCCCTTTCGTACAAAACGGGAAAGGGGAAGTCCCTTTGCAGCGGAGAGCATGGAAGCATATTCTGATTCGGTGAAATATACTTTTACAGCATGGCCGTAGGTTGTGGGAGATGATTTCTCATTAGCTTTGCTAAAAGTAGGTTCTGAAAATTCTTCCTGATCTGTCGGCATAGAGGTTTCGGCCTCTGGATGAGCAGTGACATCAGGAACCGGCAGCGGAAAGATTCTATCGTGGCAGAGCTTTGAAAGAGACATTTGATTTTGCTTTGCCATAGTCTCCAGCTGCTTTTTCTCCTGTTCGGTAAGATAGAGTTTGATATACATAAGACACCTCCGGAATGTGGCTCCTCACGCAGTGTGTTCCGCATCAGCGGAAGGGTTTGGGCGGATGCCCGACATGGACCAGGGCCCGCCTGCGGGACCTTGGTCTCTGCTTGCTACAAAGAATGAGAGACGAATTGTAGAGGTTACACTGGAGAAATTGCACCGTCCGGGGAGCTGGGAAAAGAAAATGTAGGAATTGCTGTAATGTTGCAACACGCTATAGCAAGATGCGGAAAAGAATCTGCCCGACAGAAAAGTGGAGAGCTACCAAAAGAAGCATTTATTTTTGGGAATGTGACATAAAAGTGAGGTAAGAAATGATTGCTGACAGAAGAAAAGAAGATAGTGGCAGATACCTGCTTTCATAAGCTATAAGTGACAGAAAACTTATAGATTTTTCGATGGAAACGATTGTGTAATTGATAGCAAAGGACATTTAGAGAAGTATTGTGACACCAATACCTTTATTGGAACAGGAACTGTCACATAGCAAAAGTGTGGAGGCTGGCGAATATCGTTCTTAGATTCTGAGCCCGAGGAAAGCAGCCACCCCTGAGGGGCTTGCCCTTGAGAACTGGACGGAGGGATGATATCA
This sequence comes from uncultured Lachnospiraceae bacterium, assembly GCA_900316805.1. Lineage (GTDB taxonomy): Bacteria > Bacillota > Clostridia > Lachnospirales > Lachnospiraceae > Roseburia. The sequence goes on along the minus strand of ONEJ01000017.1, from coordinate 1,851 downwards.
TGTGGAATCCGACGGCACAGAATGTGAAATTTGTTTTTGAGTTCGTCGCCGTCGGTAGGTAAACCATAGCATCCCTATGTCCTGTTGTCAAGGGTGGCGGGAATAGCCATAGACCTGGCGAAGGTAACAAATATTTAAGGGAGTTATAGAGCACAAATCCGGAGGGAATACCTTGAAATTGGAGGACGATGATGCTATACTAAAAGAGAACAGATGTTTTGGTAGAGAAAGCAAGGTAAGGCAAATGAGACGTATTTTTATTAATGATGAATGGGAAGATGTTTCAGATAACGGACAGGTAGTTTTGTGCGGGTTTTATCACAGGTATTGGAATCCGGATAAGACGCGGAATCAGGCTTTTGATATGTTCAGCGGCAGAATTCTGGACGTGAAGGAGAAGAAGGAGAGAGGGATTGCGTATTTCTTTCAGCAGCTGGACGAAGAGATTTGCAAGGATGTGAGCATTTGTGTGGTTCCTTCTCATACGAAGGGGGATACGAATGATTCGGGCATTGCGGAGCTGGCACGAAGGCTTGCAAGGAATGAGCGGATAGATAAGGTGGATTATCTTGTGCGCTCCAAGACCATTGACAAGCTGGCATATGGAGGTTGTCGTGACATCCGGGTACAGCTGGAGAGTATTTCAGTCAATCCGAATATGACTGTCGAAGGGGATGTGGTTCTGATCGTAGATGATGTGACTACGTCCGGGGCTTCCTTGGAGGCATGCAGGAATATATTGCTGGAGCATGGTGCACGGCGTGTGGCAATGCTGGCACTGGGACAGTCGGTATAGGGGCTGTATGTTGCCGGGAGGACGTCCAGTGGTGTAGAATGTGGTATGTCGCCGGAGATATGTTGGGTGTAATAGAATACGTTATCTGGCATAGATTGGGAAATAGGATATGGTATATCACGGGAAAGGCTTGGAAATTATAAAAACGGAAGGAGAGGAAGCCATGTGGGAAATAAAATCATGTAAGAAAACGGATGTGTGTTATCCGAAGTCATTGCGTGATATGGCTTCGGCTCCTGAGGTCCTGTATTATGTGGGGGATATTTCGGCGTGTGAGAATGTGGTGGTTGCTGTTGTGGGCAGACGGGATGCGGACGAACGGTATCTGCAAATAGCACGCAGGATTGGTGAGATGCTGGCAAAGAAGGGCTGTACGGTTTTGAACGGACTGGCTGTCGGCTGCGATGCAAAGGCTTTGGAGGGAGCGGTTGTGGCAAAGGGTAAGGCAGTTGCCGTGATGCCGGGGGGCTTGGATGAGATTTATCCGAAGTCTAACCAAAAGCTTGCGGAGCAGATTGTGGCGCAGGGCGGTTGTCTCATCAGCGAGTATCCCAGCGGCACGAAGCTGCAGAGGTATATGTTTGTGCAGAGGGACAGGATTCAGGCGATGCTTTCCAACAAGGTTTTGATTGTGGATGCCAATAAAGATGGTGGCACGATGCACACGGCGGAGTATGCGGTGAAGTATGAAAGGCCTCTGGGGTGTTTTATGGAAACAGGGGGAAAGGAATCCCCGTCCGGTAATCAGTTTTTGATCGACAGTCACAAGGCGAGTGCGGTACGTGACACGGAGGGGCTGATGAAGTTTGTGGAGCAGCCGGAGTATGCACAGATGACTCTGTTTGGGGCGGGTTAAGTGGATACGCTAATACTTTACAGGGTATGTAAGCAAGTGTCAAAAAGCAGGGGATGAATGATATCCGTGTGTGGGGGCATAACAATAGAGTCAAAAGGAGTCATGTGTTATGTTGGACCTATGTCAATACTTTGGACACAAAAAGTTGAACTTTTTTATGCTGCCTGAATAGCTTCATCCTCCACTTGTTGAGGTGTTT
>ONEJ01000015.1 GCA_900316805.1 uncultured Lachnospiraceae bacterium | reverse complement strand
ATGAATGACGTATTCGGCTACCTCTGGGCCATCGTGGTTGCCATCAAGAACGCCATCGTAGGCATCCTGGACATCAAATTCTACATGGATCTCTTCAAGTCCTACAAGGATGACCTGACGCCGGGGGGATGGGTGGCAGCACTTCTGACCCACATCATCATCCTGCTGATCTTCATTCTGCTGATTTACCTGCTGGGGCGGGGCCTTCGGGTGCTGTTTCGGTTCAAGGTGCCGGTGATGGAATATGAGGCTATGAAGGATGAGGTGGTCACCCTGAAGCGGGAGATCATGAAAGCCAACTATGAGAAGGACAAGATCCTTGCCATGAAGGTCAGCGAGATGGGCATGGAGGTAAATCCGGATCTGCTGAATCTGGATGATCCCGAGAAAAAGGGCGAGGAAGCCGACAAGGAAGAAGAACTCCGCAGCGCCGCCGCAGAGAGCGAGAACAATCTGGACGACTTAAGCGACGAGGAAAAGGCAGCCCTTGCAGCGGCCCAGGCCGAAGGCAAGCAGGTAAAAAAGGTGGAGGTGGGAGAGCTTCGTTTCCCGAAGCTTTCTGCCGTGGATGCCTTTTACAAGGATCCGGACTACCAGCCGCCGCAGTTTGCCAACAACTATAGCTTGGAAGAACTGTGTGCGACTTTCCGTAATTTCGCAGCCTCCAGACTGCATCTCTACTACGAGCTGGAAGTCATAAGAGAGGTTTTTGCCTCCTTCGGCGCAGCCAAGATGCTGATTCTGCAGGGTATTTCCGGTACCGGTAAAACATCCCTGCCATACGCCATGGGGCAGTTTATCGGAAACCCCAGTCTCATCTGTTCAGTGCAGCCTTCCTGGCGTGACCGTACGGAGCTTTTTGGCTACTACAACGACTTTACCAAGAAATATACGGAGACGGACTTCCTCAAGACTCTTTACGAGTCCCATTATCAGGACAATATCCGCGTCATCATCTTGGACGAGATGAACATTGCCCGCGTGGAGTACTACTTTGCGGAAATGCTCTCCATTCTGGAATTGCCGCGAGAGGACGAGCGTTTTATCTCCGTGGTTTCCAGCCGCGCGGAAAATGACCCGGACAAGATGATCGACGGAAAAGTCTGGATCCCCAACAACGTCTTTTACGTGGGAACCATCAACAACGATGATTCCACCTTTGCCGTTGCCGATAAGGTGTACGACCGTGCCATCCCTATCGATCTGGATGACCGCGCCACCGTATTTGAGGCGCCGGATACCGAGGGCATGCCCATTAACATGAACTATCTGGTTTCTCTGTACGACAAAGCAAAACAGGATTATCCTCTTTCCGAGGAGATGCTGATGCAGCTGGATAAGCTGGATGGATACCTGATCGAGCATTTCCGGCTGACCTTCGGTAACCGTATCCTGCGGCAGATGAAGGACTTTGTTCCCTGCTACGTGGCCTGTGGCGGTACGGAGATCAACGGTGTGGATTTCATGTTTGCGAAAAAAATCCTCCGTAAGTTCGAGTCCCTGGGACTGGGCTTTATCCGGGATGAGATCGACGGGCTCATCGATTATCTGAACCACGCATTCGGAGAGGACAATTTCAAGGTCAGCAAGACCTATCTGGCCCGTCTGAAGAAGATGAGCGGCGCATAATACGAAAGACAAGAAGGCTTACAGCATGGTATACGATGACTACTCTGATGATATTTTAAAAGCATACGGGAAAATGACCGGGCAGGAACAGGGAAATATTGAGGACGACAAGTACTACAAATATTTCTACAACCTGCTGGAAACCGGGCGCAACTATGTGAAGTACTCCTATGTCCGTCTGGTGAAGGAAGTGGACGAGACCTGGGTCAATGCCATCGAGGAAGCCATGCCATCGCTGCAGCATGTGGTTTTAAATCCGCGTAAATTCATCGAGGAGGAGCGGGAGGTTGTCAACATCGCCATGGCGAGAAACATCACGGCAGAGTCCGTCCGGCATCTGCTGGCTCACAGCAACTACATCGACGAATATCGCAAGGACGGAACCGTCATCCCCAATAAGATTCTGAACATCTATAAGGAAGAATCCTTAAATACCTACGAAAACCGCTTCATCTGCACCCTGATCGCGGAACTGCAGTTTTTTATCAACAAGCGGTTTGATGCCATTTTCGAGGCCAGCAAGGATGAACTGGGTGTGAATTTTGAGGTGGATTCCAGCATCGACAACTATACGGAAACCATCGACTATTCCCTGCAGATCAAGATCCGGGACAAGCAGAACGATACGGAAAACGAGTTTGAGAACAAGGACGTTTTTGCCCGTATCATCCAGCTGCACCGGAACATCAACATGCTGGTGGGCACGGAGTTCGTGGCAACCATGCGGCGTTTTCCGGCGGTCAAGCACCCCATTGTAAAGACCAACGCTATTGCAAAAAACAGAGATTACAAGGCCTGCCACAAGCTGTGGAATTTTATCCACTCCTACACGCAGGTGGGCTTCAAGGTGGATCTGGTGAAGCAGGATCCCAACATTTCCCAGTCCTTTGAAAAGGACATCTACAATTCCTTTGTCTGGAATTACGCGATGCTCCACAAATATATGGAAGAATCGGATGTCATTGACGTGAACCGAAAGGCCCGGAAAAAGGAACTGGATATGCAGGGCATCCGGCGTCTGCTGGAGGAAATTGTGGCGGGAACCAACATTCCGGATGAAAATCTGCGTAAGCTGGTGAACACAGAACTTAAGAATATTCAGGCCAGAAGAAAGCAGGAGCAGGCTGCTGCCGCGAAGCTGACGAAGGAAAAACAGAAAACTGCCAAAGGAAAGAAGGCGTGACATGAAGAAATTTGCATCCATCCTTCGGGACGTGGGATTTGTTTTTTTTACCATTTTTATCCTTTTTATGATTATTCTGATGTCTTCCGGAAAACATGTATCCATCGCGGGATATCAGGTGCTGCGGGTACTGACCAGCAGTATGGAGCCCACAATTTCGGAAAATACCTGTATCATTATCAAAAAATATCCCGTGGATCAGCTGAAAGTTGGGGATGTGATCACCTTTACCTCCGATGATCCGCAGATTCAGGGCTTGTACAATACCCACCGTATCCATGACATTGTGGAAGAGAACGGCGAGACCCTCTACGTGACGAAGGGTGATGCCATTGATGCGGTGGATGCTTACCCGGTACACCAGGATCAGGTGGCAGGAATTTTCGTCAAAGAGCTCCCGGGCGGACGGCTGCTGGGGAAATGCTTTGTGGCACTGTCGGACAACCGGATCTATTTTCTGGTAATCATTCTTCCGCTGATGCTGTGCCTCATGTCCTATTTCTGGCAGATTATGGGGATGATTCGGAAGTCGGAGGAGAACGAGGATGAGGATGAAGATGAATTAGAAGAGGATGAGACAGAAACTTCTGACTATGAGAGAGAGGGTCTCGGTAATCTTACGGAACAGAAAATAAAGAAATCTCAACCTGGGAGTGATGATTTAGAGAAAGTTTTAGATGAATCCCACCTTGGTGGCGAGTCTTCTAAAGATAATACGGGGATGAATGTAACTACAGACTCATCTCCTTCGCTGGACGAAGATTATCGATATACGGCAGAAGATTTAGTTGATACGGATTATAAATATTAGTATATACACATAGGACTGATGCAGTATGGGAAAGAAACGAAGTGAAAAGTTAAAGGAAAATTTCACAAAGAACTATCTGCCCCAGTTCAAGGAATTTTTTCAGGACTGGGACATTAAAGTTATGTCCTATGTCATGGTTGTAGTCATCATGATCGCCATGATTGCCGCTACGGTGGCCTGGTTTACCCACATGACCTCTGTACGGGCGGCGGGGCTTGGGATAACCACGGGCTCCAGCGATTCTTTGAAGGTGGAAGTGAAGCAGAAAGAGAATTCGGAGGCGGAAGGAAACGGTTATTTCGTCGAGGTGCAGGAAGGCGAAGAGGACATGGTGCTGGTAGATCTGGAGATGCCGGTGTTTGATAACGTGGAGACCTATACGGTATCTGGAAATGGTGTATCGGTCAGCTCCTCGAAGACAGTCAATAAGCTGGCACCGGGGGTGTATGGATCTGTTACTATCCGATTGACGGCGCTGCGGCAGGATGTGGACCACTTTACACTGACGCCGGGGGTGCTGATGACTTATATTGATGGATCCGGCAGCGCTGATAGTGACGCTGGCAGCGCGGAAGAGACTAATTCGGGTAGTGGAGAAGAAAATGGAACCGGAACCGTAAATGTAACCGGAAATGGAAATGAAACTGGTGGGAATACAAATACTCTGACGGAGGAAATTAAAACAGAACTTAAAAATTTGTCGCAGGGGCATATTTTGTTTTTTGAGAATCGGGCTGAAATTGTTGTTGACGAAAATGCTCATTCAACTTCGATCATAACCGAGGGTAATACTTCTTTGACTGATAAAAATGTAAATGATTTTGTTCACTGTGATAAATATGTATTCTACAATACAAGTGTGAACAATACTGAAAATTCACAGTACATGCCTCTAAGTTTGTCAAATCCATTGGAGGGAAGACTGGAATGGAACACGCAACCAGACAAAAATGAAGGAAAGCCTAACGAAATCACATTGTATTGGTACTGGCCCTACGAATATGCAAATTTGGGCACACAAATTGGGAATAAAATCAAACTTTCCAAATGGACAGAAAGTAGTAATCTCATCAATGATGAGACAAAACCATATTTCGATGAAGAGCGTATGAAGGAAATGGATGCAAATAACATTTCCTGGGATGAAACCCAGCTCTATGACTATGGTGATACCAAGCTTGGCACCTATGTCAAAAGTATGAAGCTGCATTTTGAGGTGAAAGGCTATCATGAGGAAGGACAAGCGCAAACAACGACAAGTCCATAAGGATTACTATAAGCGTGGATGCCAGATGATCGTTGCCATGGCGCTTGTGATGGTCTTGGTTCTGGCGATGGTCACCTACGCTTGGTACACTCTCCTGCAGAACCGCAGGGTAAATTCCGAGGAGCGGGATGTGATGACACCTTATTACCTGTATCTGGTAGATAAGAATGGTACGGACAGCCTGAACCTGACAGTTGGAAATCTGCATCCGGGGGAGACGAAGCAGATTGTCATTGGGGTGACGAACCAGAGGCCTAATGATGCCGGTGGCAGCAGCTATACCATTGCAAAGGATTCTAGCTTTCAATATGAATTAGAGCTGGCTCATACATCTAATTTACCATTAAACTATCAGTTGTACGCGTTAAATGAGTTATCAGAAAGTACAACGGCATCTTCCGGTGATAATACTACGATAGACACCATTGAGTTGTCAGGAATGAATGGTAAAGGTGACGATGAAAAGACAACCTACAAAAAAATAACACTGGTACCAAATGAAAATTCCACAAGTATTTCTAATAAGAACAATAAAGAAATGTATGGGGAAACAGAAACACAAGAAGCGACTGTGAATTGGGGCATCTATAGTATTTATGATAAAACCAGTGTTCGAGAAGATCAAAAATCTGATACTGATTTTCAGTTGTCAGCAAAAGTGGGAGAGGATGGGAAAGTTACATTTGGATTAAGCTATTACCTCATAGAGCTTTCCTGGAAGGACGGTATCCAGTTTGCAGACTATCTGAAGGAAACCGATCTGATGTATGTTATTGTAAATGCCAAGCAGCTGGAACCGAAGGAATCCCAGACATCTACTTCGTCTGCGAATACGGCAGAGACTATACAATAGATTTAGTTACAAACAATAACCGATAAAGACCATTATGAGGTTGGGAGATTAGATTCATGGAACGAATGAAGGCTATCAAACAAAATCGAAAACTTCATAAGAAATTCTGCAGGGCAATGGGATATTTTCTCATTACCCTTGTTTTGCTGTGCGCGGCAGGGGGAAATCTGTTTGCGAAGTATTATGCGGGGCAGAAGAATAAGGGCGTGGGTGTGGCGTCAAGTTTGTATTTTTCCAGTAATGTGCTGAAAGATGTAGATGATTCTGATGCCACTACATATCCACTGATCTTTAATAAAGAATCTTGGGACGGAACCGGTTCTTGTAGTATTGAAGTTGATATTCGTAATTTTGAAAATCAATTATTATATAATGACAGAAATCTGGACATTACCTACGATATTAGTTTTTCGTTGGTGTCAGACACTGATGGTGGTTCATATTCAGTCACATATATGGATGCTTCTGATCAACAAAAAATAAAAGATATAACGAAAAGCAGTGCTGATGCGACTTTTTCTGATTATACATTACGCGGAGGAAGTTTGGAGAGGCATGTATTTAAAGTAAATGTTACTCGGCCGGATAGCGAAAAAAGTAATACTAAATACCGTTCTGTTGGAATTAAGGTAGTGGCTAAACCTGTGGCACCATCGTTTGTATCTAATTCTATCACATTGGGGGGGATTGTATACGCAACTATGATGTCTGCCACGTATTCGCTGGATTGTACCCTTAATTTGGATTCTGGATCGGCACCCTCAGATTATGTAGGATTTCCTTATGTCATAAGTTATACACCGGGGGCAGATCAATCAGCTCACGAGGTGAAGATTTCATGGACGAAGGAAATATTGGAGATGAATTATTTTGAGCCCTATTATCAGAAATTGAAAGAGGATAGTACGAAATATGGAACGGAAACCATAGACAGTATTATATGGCAGTATATGATTATTACAATACAACCTTATTCCAATATTCAGATTACTTTTTATCGTGCTTCATCTGAATTAGATTATAGCAATGTAGCATTGTCAGACTGCGTTAAAGTAGAAGATCTGACACAACATGCAGGAGGTAGCGGAAATTGATGATACAAATGAAAATGAAACAATTTTTGGCAATATTCATGACCTTTTCTATGCTTTTATGTGGAAACGGTGATTCCTATGCGGTTTTTGCATCATCGGTTTCCTCTGAACAATCTGTAGTTGATTCAGATGTTGCAGGGAAAGAAAAAACATCGGAAGCTTCTTTGAACAAGGGGGTATCCTCAAAAATAAGTGCGGATACGAATCGTAATAAGGAAGATTCTGAAGAAACGAAGAAAATAAATTTGAATGAAATGGAACCAAATGAAGAGACCAATGAGACGGAGCCTACGCAAACAAACATTGCCAATGGTACGAACTTGCCTTCGACTGTCGAAGAATTGAAGGGTATCACAAAAGGCACATTATATTTGATCAGTAGTTATGAACAATGGTGTGCACTTTCTGAATACAGTAAAGAAAATGATTTATCGGGATTTCGTTTTCAATACAATCCATTAAGTGTAGGAACCAATATATATAACGAATATGATCTTACCCAAACAGGCTTTAAAGGACTTGGAAGCGAAGATCATCCTTTTGCAGGGGAACTTAGTTCTCATTATGAAGTCAACACAATTACTCTTAAGTTGAATCAACCTTTATTTACCTGCTTGTCTAGTAAGGCTAATGTGGAAAATAACAAAATTGTAATGATTGGTTCAGACATTACGGAAAACTCCTATTCTGCTGGGTTGGCTGGACATTTAATAGTTGCGGGGGATGGACCTTTAAAATATAAGGATATAAATATCAGCGGTACCATTGGATCCGCTGGATCAAAGGGTTGCGCAGGAGGACTGTTTGGAAAAGTGACTCTAGCCCAGGAGTACGCTGTAACTCTTCAGGGGGAGAATGTCTTTGTAGCAGCTGACATTACCAGCCAGATGGTGGGGGGGCTGATAGGAGAATTAAAAGGTAATGCAAAAATTGATCTTGATGGCTTTAACTTTGCTTCAACGAAGGTTAACGGAATTAATGGTAACACCCTTTCGAAAAATGAGGGGTGCATCGGTGGTCTCATTGGGTTCGTAAATGGGGCAGCACAGGGAAATAATAGGCTGACACTAACCACATCAAATGGAAGTTTGTTTGAATACCAGCACCCGGATTATACCTGTTCGGGAAACAGTACATATTGTGGCGGCTTTTTCGGTCGCATAAAGAATGTGGATATAGATGTGAAATGTCCTCTGACATATAAAGGAAATATGAATTTTGATGGAATTACAGGATATAATGCCGGGGCTTTTGCGGGAAGTATTGAACAGTCTACGATAATGCTTTATAACCAGGTAATTTGTAACGATGTCAGGCTTGATCGCCCAAGTGCACAGCCTGATAATTGGGAATCATATGGAATAGGTCTGTTTGCTGGTAGCATTCGTGATTCTAAAATATGTGTGGCAGACAGCTATACCCCATCAAATTCAGATATACAAAATGAGCCTGCAATTCTAATAAAAACGGACGCTATATCGGATAAAAGTAGTAATCTAACAGATGATGAAAAATACCCACCCAATTGCAACAATCAAGGAAAAATACAAGCATACAATTTAGGAGGTTTATTTGGTAGGGCAGAGGATACAGATCTAGAATTTACTGCTGCTCATCCATGTACTCTGAAATCGACAAAACTAGGT
>ONEJ01000033.1 GCA_900316805.1 uncultured Lachnospiraceae bacterium | reverse complement strand
TATATATAGTACACTTTGCCAATAAAAAGAAGCCCCAATGGGACTTCCTTAAAAATCAGATATGAATCAGCTGTGAATAGTAACGATACAGTGACAGGCACCATTAAAAATCCCTTGACAAAAGTGGAAAAACCGCATAATATATAAGTAGGAAGAAAGCATTCCTAGGTGTCCCACTACCTTAAAGGTGAATTATGCTTGGTGTTCCGCCACCATGAAGGGCGAATTATGATGAATGAGTAAGGATATTTTTCCTTGCTCATTGCTTTTTTAGGAGAAACAATATGGATCTATTTTTTTATGATGTAGATGCAGATTATGTAAAGTACCTTAAAGAAATTGAAACAGCAAAGCGTGGTTTTACTCGTGTTCCTAATGTAGAATATCAAAACGAACGTAAGATGGTTTGTGGTGTTGTTTTAGAAATAAATGGTTACAAATATTATGTTCCGGTATCTTCTTACAAGAAAAAACAACCAAATAATTTATTGATCCGTTTGGAAGATGATAGTTTTAATCAGGTAAAAGGTTCTCTACGCTTTAACTATATGTTCCCTGTGGCTGACCAGTACATAACTAAACGTGATTTTAATAAAGAAACTGTCGGTCGTAAGGAATTTCTTCGTAGATAATGGGTATTCTGTAACTCCATCACAGATGACATAAAACAGATGGCCGAAGATACATATAATGGAGTTATTTCTGGTACAGATTCTGCACTGGTAAATGCATCCTGCGATTTTAAACTTTTAGAAGATGCAGCAAAAAACTATAAACCTGATAATCAAAATTAGTACAAATTAAACTGGTACCCAGATGATGGACTTCAACATGACAGTTGAAATACCCATCGTCTGGGTATTTTTTATTGTCAGGAGGTCATCATGCTGAATACTAGGTGTCAGGTACCATTAAACGAAGAAAGTGGTTTTGATAAGGAAATGCTTGATAAATGGTATCCATAGGAGTACTAGGTGTCAGGCACTCGAAGAATTTGAAATGATAGAATTCAGTTTTTCTTTTACATGTTAGGGTGTACTTTTGACACCCACATCATAATAAGTATTGAAACAGTATGTGTGAATCGCTTTGATAAAAATATAGGGAGGTACCTCAAATGAAGAAGGATAAAAAAACACATGGGCAAGGAGCAAAGGAAGGATAACAGCAGCTCAGTTGTGGAGTATACGGAGGAACTGGATCTGGCAATGCAAGGCAAGGTCAGCATGCTGGAAGCCTCCGGCAGATTTTGTGGTGACAGAGCGTGAGTGGTATAAAGGTGCCCAGGCAGATCCGGATCATGTATTTATTTCTGACCCTTATGTAGATGAGCAGAGTGGAGGTATTTGCATCACTCTGGCGAAGGCAACATACCATAATGGACAGGTGGCCGGTGTCGTGGGAATGGATATGTATATGGACAATCTGGTTTCACTGATGGAAAAGAGCTATCAGAAAAACAGCTACGTATTTCTGGGGATTATTGTAGTTTTAAATCTCCTGATTTTCATCATTGCCAATATGATTGCCCAAAAAGATCTGGAGAAAAAAGTAAGTGTTCTTTTCCGGCCATTGGAGTCTATCAGTGGTAAAATGACAAAGGTAGCCGAGGGAGATCTTTCTGTTGTGTTTGATGAGGAAAAGAACTCTATGGAAATTGAACGTCTGACGGATTCCATCAATGAGACCCTCGCCAGCTTAAAGCATTATATCGGAAGCATTTCAGATACGGTTACTGCAATTTCCGATAAGAATCTGACAGTTTCCGTAGATGGAGAATTTAAGGGGACTTATGTGCAGTCCAAGGAGCATATGGATGCCATTGAGGAGTTTGTTTCGAACCAGCAGAAGGCCATCGAGGAGGTCAATGAGGAACTGAAGGCGATATCTCCTTTGATAACGGTGACAGATGCAACGTAAAATGAAAAATATTACACTTTTTATCATTTATTTTGGGAAAATGCAACGGGATATGCTATAATGTTTGCGACTCAAGAAAATAAGGAGGAGCAAATTATGCTAGAAATCGGAACAAAAGCACCGGAGTTTTCACTGCCGGATCAGAACGGAGATATCCATACACTAAGCGAATATGCAGGAAAGAAAGTCATCCTGTATTTTTATCCGAAGGACAATACAGCGGGCTGTACGAAGCAGGCCTGCGGCTTCAGCGAGCTTAACACACAGTTTGAGGAAAAGGGTGCGGTAGTTCTTGGCGTCAGCAAGGATTCCGTGGCATCCCACAAGCGTTTTGAAGAAAAACAAAACTTAAGTTTTACCCTGCTGTCGGATCCGGAGTTAACAGCTATTCAGGCTTACGATGTCTGGAAGGAAAAGAAGACCTGTGGCAAGGTATCCATGGGTGTGGTGCGTACCACTTACCTGATTGACGAAGAAGGAATCATCGTAAAAGCCTTCGATAAGGTGAAGGCGGCAGACAACCCGGCACAGATGCTTGAGGAATTATCATGAGGATTATCATTTCCCCCGCCAAAAAGATGAACGTCAAAGAGGAGGTTCTTCCCTTTAAGAACCTCCCTGTTTTTTTAGACAGGACGAAAATAATTATGAATTGGATGCAGTCTCTTGGACTGGCGGAGGCAAAGGCACTCTGGGGCAGCAGCCTGTATGAGGAAGTGGCAGATGATTCTCAGGTGATCGTGAATCTGGCATCTAAGGAGTATTCTAAGTGTATCGAACCGTATCTGAAGCCGGAGGATCGGTTTATTACTTGCGTTTTTGGAGAATTATCCGGAGAAAAGGTGGTTCAGAAGGGCGTCTATGCCAAGATGGCGCGGGGGGAGATGGTTCGGTTTATGGCAGAGAAGAAAATTGAAAGCGAAGGAATCTGTTACCAATGAATGTACAAGTTGTTTTTCAGCAGATGATGGTCATCGTAGCACTAGTCTGCCTTGGAATCTGGATGTATAAGAGAAAATATATCAGTGATGAAATGACGGAGAAGTTGTCCTCCATCGTAGTGGATGTATGTAATCCCATGCTGTGTATTTCCTGCGCATTGACCGCGGGAGAAGCTGCCAGCCGCAGGAATATTGCCATAGGTATGCTGGTGGGGGCAATCATCTACCTGGCAACGGTGGTTTTGGGTTTTTTGATCCCGAAGCTTTGCAGGATCAAAAGGGAACAGCAGAAATTTTATCATATGATGATTGTGTACGCGAACACCGGATTTATCGGTATTCCGGTGGCAAAGGCAATCCTGCCGGCAGAAGCCATGGTGTACGTGGTGATCGTAAACATTTTATTCAGCCTTCTCGTTTATACCCATGGGATTGCACTGATGGGAGCAGGAAGCAATAATCCTAAAGTTTCCTTCGGCCTGCTCTGCAGTATTTTGACTATCGTCATTTTCTGGTTTCATATTTCACTGCCCCGGATGGCAGCGGACTGCATAACCTATATCGGAAATGCCACGACCTTTTTGTCCATGTCACTGTTGGGCTGTTCCTTCGCGGTGATCTCCTTTAAGGTGTTGTTTGCCAACCGGGATATGTATCTGTTTTCTGTGATCAAGATGCTTCTCATTCCTCTGGCTGGAGGATATCTGATGAAGTTTTTGGGTGTAGATGAGTGGATGCGGAATGCTTTCGTGCTCATGTTAGCCATGCCCGCTGCAAATATGCCGCTGATGATGGCGAAAAGGAATGGAGAGGATACGGAAATCCTGACCCAGGGGATCCTGCTGACCACAATGCTGACGCCGGTGACTTTGACCATTGTTACCTATATCATATGCTAAAGCAACAAAAACTCATTGCTATGTCAGTTTTTTTTGCCTATAATAAAAATAACTGAACGTAAGAGAGAAGATTACATAGGTGATTATATGCTGATTGGGGATTTAGAGAAAGATACGACAGTTACCATCCACGTAACGGACGGTACAAAAGCAGTGCAGTTAAGCAGCCAGGTGCTGGAGCTGAGCAAGACAGATCAACAGGCCTGTCTGGATGTGGCCAGAAAACTGGATTACCAGTCCTGTATCGGAATCAAAGCCATCATGGCAGGTGACCGGCTGGTCAGCTTTTCCAGTGAAAATATTTCCTGTACGGTGACTGCGTTAAAGAATAATAAACCGTATTCATGGAAGAATGTTAAAATCGCACGGATGACGCTTCCCGAGCAGGGCTTGATACATCTGGTGTTAAGCAGCGATGATATGGGAACCTTTAACCGGAGAAATGAATACAGGCTGTTTCTCGGACGGGAGGGGATCTGCCGCTTTGGCGACAACCCACAGCCCCATAATGTCATGATCAAGGATATTTCCTGCTCCGGACTGGGGATGATTATCAACAAGAGTGACAAAATTGAAATCAGCTCCGGCATGGAGGTGGAGATACAGTTTCTGGAACGGGGAAGTGACGATAATAATCAGAAGTTTACTTTGAAGGGGAAAATCGTCCGCTATGTGTCTATGGGCAACGACAAAGAGTTAGTGGGATGCAGGCTGGCGGGACGTCATCCGGAACTGGAAAAGATGATCTACGAGAAGCAGAGAAAGAGTATGACAACGGACCACAAGCCCCAGGTCAAGAGAGAATCCACCAGAACTCTGGCAAAGGAGTTTGCAGCATTGGCGGCACAGAATTCGGGGGATTCATAGAATTCCTTCGGGTGGATACGCAGGAATTTTTTCAATTATAATCAGCGGAACTTACCGACTTCGGTGCTCAGTAAGCCGGAGATCCGGTGATTGTCATTTGCTTCCTTCTGGATGGTTTCAGTATTGGTGACACCGGTTTCCCGGTTCATCATGGCGGCAATTTCTACCACAGAGGCGTATTTTTGAATGATCTCGCTCATGTTTTCGGCGGTTGTTCTGGCAATGAGGGAGTAGGACTCTGCCTTGTCCTGTCGGACATTTCCGTAGACCCGCACCGCAATCACGGAGAGCGGCAGTAAAAATGGTAATACAAGACCGCAGAGCAGTCCTTTGATAAATGCAGTTTTGAGTTTTTGTTTTCTTTTCATGGGTTCTCCTGAAATATCAGATCTTCGGTTTTCTGCAGGTAATTCCCTGCATGTTTTTTACTTGCCTTTTTTGTCAGGGCTATTTTATAGGAAAATTCATCGTTGTAGGATTTGAAATTATCCAGATCCAGATACATAATGGAAAACTTATCCTTGGAAAACAGATTGTTGGAAATTAACCGTTCGATCTGGTTATTTCCCGGAAGGTGTGTGAGGGGATTGGTGTCCATGGCCCGTTCTACCTGAATGGAAACAGAGGCCTCCAACAGATCCTTTACTGTCACAATTCCCACGTAGGTTCCATTGTCGGAGACGACGATGGCATCATAAAGTCTGTTCTTGGGACGAATCAGCGCCAGTCTGGACACCATCTCGATGGGCATTCGGCAGTCTACCTCCAGATAATCAGAATTCAAAAGCTCCCCTACCGTATACTTGCTGTACAGGGAGTAACCGTATCTGCCGCCGAAGCACTCATCAATGTGCTGCTTGGTCAAAAGGCCGCATACCTTCTGATCCTTGTCCACCACACAGAGTTCTGTGATCTCCAGATTCCAGAGACACTCACATTCTTCCGCATAGGTAAACATTTCTTCTACGTTGAAACTGCATGGCTGTAACGAAATGCGGGAAAGGGCTTCGTAGCCCAGTAACTCTCCGGTTTTCAGGGAAACGATGGGCTGTCACACGAATTATTTCGTGCCACAGCCCCTTATTGATATGAACTGTGAATCTGTGTTTTTACGCGATCACTTCGCGGATTGCTGCCAGCAGCTCATCGTAAGTCTCGTATGCCGGAATATTCGGGTACTCAGCCTTGATAGCATCAGTACTCTTAAATAAGAAGCCTGCCTTGCTGGCCTGTATCATGCCCAGATCGTTGTGGCTGTCACCGCTGGCGATGGTATCATATCCGATGGACTGCAGTGCCCTGACGGTGGTGTACTTGGACTTCTCGCAGCGCATTTTGAATCCGGTAATCTCACCGTTTTCTGCGACCACCAGAGAGTTGCAGAAGATGGTCGGATAACCAAGCTTCTTCATCAGCGGTCCTGCGAACTGGGAGAAGGTATCACTGATAATGATGACCTGTGTCATGGCGCGAAGCTCATCTAAGAACTTCTTTGCACCCGGAAGGGGATCGATCTTTGCGATGGTCTCCTGGATTTCCTTAAGGCCAAGGCCATGCTCCTTTAAGATACCGATACGATAATTCATCAGTTTATCGTAATCCGGCTCATCTCTTGTGGTTCTCTTCAGCTCCGGAATGCCGGTCTCCTCTGCGAAAGCAATCCAGATTTCCGGTACAAGTACACCTTCCAAATCTAAGCAAACAATTTCCATTTTTTCTTCCTCCGTAAAATTTCTTTTTCTCCATTGTAAAGAATTTTCTACGATATGTCCATACATAATC
>ONEJ01000014.1 GCA_900316805.1 uncultured Lachnospiraceae bacterium | reverse complement strand
TTCCGATAGCACATGCCAAAAAGCCTCGACGTAGCCCGCTACGCCTTCGTTTTTTGACATGCACTCTCGAAACCGCATCCTCGCTCACTGTAGCAATTACTTAGTATTCAGTGTACTAGCCGGAAGGTGATGAGCCGAGCAGCCCGGAGGGATGGTGGGCCGCAGGAAATTTATTTGGAAAGAATGAGTTTATAAATTCTTTAGAATTTTTATTAGCACTCATACTTGACGAGTGCTAACAATGTGCTATAATACAATCATCAACAGAAAACAAAATAACACATTCTAAGGAGGAATGACTTATGTTCGACTTATTTGATACATTTTTTACAGATCCGTGGTTTGATAACCGTGAAAGAAACACTGAGAACAAGGCAAAGGAAGCAGCAAAGAACCTGATGCAGACAGATGTGAAGGAATATCCGGACAGCTATGAGCTCATTATGGATCTGCCGGGCTATGAGAAGAATGACATCCAGGCAGCACTGCAGAATGGATACCTGACGATCTCCGCTGCCAGAAAGATTGAGAACAATGAACAGGATGGAGCAAACGGCAGGTATATCCGCCGCGAGCGTTTTTCCGGTAACTGCCAGAGAAGCTTTTATGTGGGAGAATATCTCAGACAGGAGGATATCAAGGCAGGTTTTAAGGATGGCATCTTAACGCTGAATGTTCCGAAACAGAACAAGAAGCAGATCGAGGAAAGCAAGTATATTGCCATTGAGTAATCGGAACTCTCATTGTTAAGAAAGAATTTATCGGGTGGACACAAAGTGTTCATAAACACCTGATAAGATAATAATATCAAAAGGAGCTGTTGCGTTTTAGCCGATGGGGGTTGGGGTGCTGTCAGTTCCGACTAACTATAATTCGCTTCGGGCGATTGATGATATAAGAAGGGTGCTTGTGTGCAGAAATTCTATTTTGTACCATAAGCACCCTTTTATTATATTTGTTAAGGGTAAAAGAGCACCGGGGCTGTTGACGGAGAGGAAAAGCCGGTGAGTTGAAAAAAGGATGTTCTGATGAGGCATTTCATGGTATACTAATTTTTAGATAAGCGTTTTATTCATATTCGCTAAAAATAGAAATATTTTATATACAAAGATAAAATTTTCCAATGACATAAGGAGTAGACAATGGGAGCACAGGATAATACAGAAAAGGTACTTCGCAATCTTCATGTTTTGCTTTCAAAGAGCGAGCCGTACCCGAAGGAACCAAGCAAGGTAATTATTGACAAGCAGCAGGTGCTGGATCTTCTGGCACAGTTAAATGACTGCATCTACCAAATCATGGATGAATACGAGCTGACCAGAAGCAGCCGGGATAAAGCAGAGCGGGAATTCCAGAAGCATGGGGACGAGATCATCTGGGATGCCAGCCGAAAGGCGGAGGATATCTACGCCGCTTCTGTCTTATATATGGATGAGGCCTTGAGCCGGATGCAGCAAATCATGAAGGACGCAAAGGAAAAGGTTTCCTCTATTTATACTGAGGTGGATAACCAGATGAAAAAAGAGGAACGTGCTGTTAAGACGAACCAGCTGGAGCTTAAGAGCCAGCTTCAGGGTCTGGTGGATACGGAGAAATACCTGAAAATCATCGAGGAGCGCAACCGCGAGATTGAAAAGCAGAAAAATGAGGGCAAGCCATTGGAGGAGCGGGAGCCGAACCTGTATGCTGACCGGCAGACAGAGATTAAGGTAAACCAGGAATATCTGGATAAGCTGGGGCTGTCTGTTGTGGATGAGGCAGAGAAGGAAATTGCAGCAGGAGACGGGAAGAAGGATCAGGACGACGAAGAACTGAAGGAGCTTGAAGCAGAAGTTCGCGTAAACCTGGATGCGGATTACTTCAAGTGGAAGGAAGAACAGGGCGACGGGGAAACCGGCAGGGAGAAGAAAAACAGCAAAGACGGTTTACAACAGAAGATAAAGAATCTGATAGGGGGGCATCAGCATGACGGTACTGGTATGTGATGATGACAGGGAAATAGTAGATGCGATTGAGATTTACCTGATTCAGGAGGGATTTCAGGTGGAAAAGGCTTACGATGGAGAACAGGCTCTGGAAGCGCTGCAGAACAAATCTATTGATCTTATGATCATCGATGTCATGATGCCCAAGCTGGATGGAATCCGTGCGACCCTGCAGGCGAGAAAGACCAGCAGTATTCCGATCATCATGCTTTCCGCCAAGACGGAGGATGCGGACAAGATTCTGGGACTTAATGTGGGCGCAGATGATTATGTGACCAAGCCCTTTAATCCACTGGAACTGGTTGCCCGCGTGAAATCCCAGCTTCGCAGATATACAACACTTTCCAACCCGGTGCAGGGCGAGGCAGTCTACGGGACGGGAGGTCTCGTAGTCAATGATGATCTCAAAAAGGTAACGGTAGACGGGGAGGAAGTAAAGCTGACTCCCATTGAGTATAATATTTTACTTCTGTTAATGAAGAATATGGGAAAGGTTTATTCTATCAGCCAGATTTACGAGGCCATCTGGAACGAGGAAGCCATCGGTGCGGATAACACCGTGGCAGTACATGTCCGGCATATTCGTGAGAAGATAGAAATCAATCCTAAGGAGCCGCGTTACCTCAAAGTAGTCTGGGGCGTGGGCTACAAAATTGAACCGGGAGTATAATTACCTATGAGAAAATATTCCACAGGGCAGAAGGGGGCAGCAGTTGTTATCCATCAGATGTTTTTTATCCTGATGCTGTGCAGCCTTTTCGGTGCCGGATATTGTATGGAAATTCATAGGGGAATTGGACTCATGACAGCCTTGACGGTGGCAGGAATGGTGGGCAGTTTTGTCACACTGACCTACCTGACAGGCATCTGCGGGCGAAGAGCCATGGAGGATCCAAAAATCTACCTGAATTTTCTGGATCGGATTTATAGCGACATAGAGCTTGTTTTGTTTGGTGGTGCGTCATGGCTGATGGTGTATTTCTGCAACAGCCTTAAGGGACTGGATTTCGCTTTTTCCGGCCTGATGGTGGCAGTGGGAACACTGGGGTATTTGGCAGATCTGGTATTTCTTGTGTTTTATCTGAGTCTTGTAAGGCGGGCAAAGGATAATTCACTGTTTACCCACAGCCTGTGTTACCAGATTTTCTGTCAAATCCGAAAGCTTTTTGCGCCGGGGAAGAACCCAAAGTTCTGCACCAGAAAAGAACGGGAGCGCACCGCAATACGGGATGCCTTAGAGGCGATTTCCACAGGAGCGCTGGATACCAGGCTGGAGGTAGAAGAGTTTCACGGGCAGGAGCGGGAAATAGCAGAGGCGGTGAACAACATTCGTGCCGGATTAAGTGATGCCATTATGGACAAAATTAAGAATGAGCGGATGAAGGCAGATCTGATCACCAACGTTTCCCACGACATCAAGACACCGCTTACTTCCATCGTAAATTATGTGGATCTGCTCAAGAGGGAAAATCTGGAAAACGAAAGGGCCCGCAGCTATCTTAGGATTCTGGATGAGAAGTCACAGCGCTTAAAGCAGCTGACGGAGGACCTGGTGGAGGCCTCTAAGATCAGCTCCGGGAACGTTCATCTGGATATGCAGAAGATTGATCTGGTGGAGCTTCTTTACCAGACAGGCGGGGAATTTAACGAGCGGTTTGAGGCGAGAGGCCTTACCATCGTAAGCAAATTTCCACATAAATCTGTGATGATCCGGGCAGATGGGCGGCAGCTTTACCGCGCCATCGAAAATCTGTACGCCAATGCAGCGAAATATGCTCTGGAAAAAACCAGAGTATATGTAGAACTGGTGGCAGATGCCGGCAAGGCTGTGTTTACCATCAAAAATATTTCCCAGACACCGCTTCCGGAAAATGGAAAGGATGGAAAGGACCTGACGGAACGGTTCGTGCGGGGAGAGGAATCCCGGACCACGGAGGGAAGCGGTCTTGGCCTTTCCATTGCAAAAAATCTCACAACCCTTATGGGTGGGGAATTTGTCATCCGGACCGATGGAGATTTGTTTTCCGCAGAAATCACATTTTCAATCATATCGGATAGGTAACGGCACACCGGATAACCATACAAAATGGTAAAGGAGGAGCAGATTTGTTCTACCTAATCCGTAAAATCACAGGGAATGCTTGCTTTCAGCCTCTATTACGGATATAATTCAAACTAACAGACGAAAATTACATGCACAAGGAGGACTTCAGAATATGAAACTATATGAGAATGGCGCATATTTAGTAAATGGCACCGATGTGGTGATCAATTCTCCGCAGGCGGCAGCAGAAGTGGCACAGAAGACCGGTAAGAATGTCACACCGGAGGAAGCAAAGAAGGAGACGATTGCTTATGGAATCCTGAAGGCACACAATACATCCGGTAACATGGACAAGCTTCAGATTAAATTTGACAAGCTGACCTCTCACGATATCACGTTCGTTGGCATCATCCAGACGGCGCGGGCATCCGGACTTGAGAAATTCCCGATTCCTTACGTCCTGACTAACTGCCACAACAGTCTGTGTGCAGTGGGCGGAACCATCAACGAGGATGACCACATGTTTGGTCTGACCTGTGCGAAGAAATATGGCGGAATCTACGTACCGCCTCATCAGGCTGTCATCCATCAGTATGCAAGAGAGATGCTGGCCGGCGGTGGCAAGATGATTCTGGGTTCTGATTCCCATACCAGATATGGTGCGTTGGGAACCATGGCTGTGGGAGAAGGTGGACCGGAGCTGGTTAAGCAGCTTCTGAACAAGACCTATGATATTGACATGCCGGGTGTAGTGGGAATTTATCTGACCGGTGAGCCGGTGAAGGGCGTTGGACCGCAGGATATCGCCCTTGCAATTATCGGTGAAGTGTTTGCAAGCGGTTTTGTAAAGAATAAAGTTATGGAGTTCGTAGGACCTGGCATTTCCAATCTGAGCGTGGATTACCGTATCGGCGTGGATGTTATGACTACAGAGACCACCTGTCTGTCTTCCATCTGGAGAACCGATGACAAGGTAAAGGAATTCTATGAGATCCATGGCAGAGAGAACGATTATGCGGAACTGAATCCGGGGGATGTGGCATTCTACGACAGCTTTATCGAAATCGATTTAAGCACCATCCGTCCGATGATTGCTATGCCGTTCCATCCAAGCAACACTTACACCATCGACGAGCTGAATGCAAATCTGATGGATATCCTGGACGACTGTGAGAAGCGTGCCCAGGTAAGCTTTGATGGAAAAGTAAATCTGGATTTAAAGAGCAAAGTGAGAAATGGGAAACTGTATGTAGATCAGGGTATCATCGCAGGCTGTGCCGGCGGTGGATTTGAGAACATCTGTGACGCCGCAGATATCCTGAAGGGAACTTCCATCGGAGCAGATGAGTTTACTTTAAGTGTATATCCGGCATCTACCCCGATTTATATGGAATTGGTAAAGAACGGTGCGGTTGCAAACCTTCTTGCTACAGGTGCTGTTGTTAAGACTGCCTTTTGCGGACCATGCTTCGGCGCAGGCGATACACCGGCAAACAACGCATTTTCTATCCGTCATTCTACACGTAACTTCCCGAACCGAGAGGGCTCGAAGGTACAGAACGGACAGGTGGCTTCTGTTGCTCTTATGGATGCCCGTTCAATTGCAGCAACGGCAGCCAATAAGGGTTATCTGACCCCGGCAACAGACATTGATGTGAACTTTACCAAGCCAAAATATTTCTTTGATAAAACCATTTACGAGAATCGTGTCTTTGACAGCAAGGGTGTTGCAGATCCCAGTGTAGAGATTCAGTTTGGCCCGAATATTAAGGACTGGCCGTCCATGAGTCCGCTTCCGGAGAACCTTGTACTGAAAGTTGTATCGGAGATTCACGATCCGGTTACCACAACGGATGAGCTGATTCCATCCGGCGAGACTTCTTCTTTCCGTTCCAATCCACTGGGACTGGCAGAGTTTGCCCTTTCCAGAAAGGATCCGGAGTACGTGGGACGTGCCAAGGAGATTCAGAAGGCACAGAAGGCGCTGGAGGCAGACACCTGCCCTGCAGAGGCACTTCCGGAGTTAAAGCCGGTGATGGATGCCATCAAGGCAGAGTTTGCAGATGTGAACCACACCAATGTGGGATTTGGAAGTACGATTTTTGCAGTAAAGCCGGGTGATGGCTCTGCTCGCGAGCAGGCTGCTTCCTGCCAGAAAGTACTGGGCGGCTGGGCAAATATTGCCAATGAATATGCAACAAAGAGATATCGTTCCAACCTGATTAACTGGGGTATGGTGCCATTTATCATTGACGAGGGAGAGCTTCCCTTTAAGAATCTGGATTATCTGTTTGTACCGGGCATTCGCAAGGCGATTGCCGATGGAAAGACAGAATTTACCGCATATGTGGTAAAGGATGGTGCCCTGACGCCATTTACCCTGCATATGGGTGAATTGACACCGGATGAAAAGGATATCATTTTAAAGGGATGCCTCATTAATTATTATCGAGGATAGGAGGCCGGTGTATGAGCGGCAGGGAGAGCGAAAAAGAACCGCAGCAGAAAATTCAAAGGGATGAAGGAAAAAGACAGAATATTTATCTGATGAAAATCGGTCTCATGATTTTTATCACATTTGTGTGTTGTATTTTGTTTTTCTTCTGCGTTCTCCGGTTTCAGGGGTTTGCGAGGGGATGGGGCAAGATTATTCGGGCGGGCCAGCCTATCATTATCGGGCTGATACTTGCCTATCTGCTCAATCCCATCGCAAAGTTCCTGGAGGAACACCTGATGCATTTTTTTGAAAAGCATGATCAGGATATGGTGAAGGCGAAGAAAGCGTCAAGAGCCCTTGGAATTGGAGGTGCAATTATTTTCCTTATTGTGGTTCTGGTGCTTTTGGTTGCCTTGATCGTTCCTTCTGTGATTTCCAGTGTGTCCGGTCTGGTTGTGACAATGCCGGGAAACGTACAGCATCTGATCGATGCCATTCAGAATGGCCGTTTTGGTAACTTTAAAGTTACGGATACCATTGGGAATTTTTTGTCTGAGATGACGGATTATGTAGAGGGTCTTGTCAGGGATCTGCTTCCGCAGGCGAAAACGTACCTGGTAAATATCACATCGGGCGTGATTTCCGTTGTGAAGACTGTTTTAAATTTCGTTGTGGGAATCATTGTGGCGGTCTACGTTCTGATGATTAAGGAGAGCCTGATCGGGCAGAGCAAAAAGGTCATTTATGCTGTGTTTAAGACGAAGCAGGCCAATATTATCATCGAGGTTCTGCACAAAGCAGATGAGATCTTTGGCGGATTCATCAGCGGAAAAATTATTGATTCCGCAATTATCGGAGTCATCTGTTATCTGGGCTGTTCCATTTTGCACATTCCAAATGCGGTATTGGTGGCGGTAATTGTAGGCGTTACCAATATTATTCCGGTGTTTGGTCCGTTTATCGGAGCGGTTCCATCGTTACTTCTGGTTGTGATTGAAAGCCCATGGCATGCGCTGTATCTGCTGATTTTTATCATTATCCTGCAGCAGGTGGACGGAAATATTATCGGACCGAAGATCTTGGGAAGTTCTACGGGGCTTTCTGCTTTCTGGGTAATGTTTGCAATCCTGATTGGAGGCGGGCTCTTCGGATTCCTTGGCATGCTTCTTGGAGTTCCGGTCTTCGCCATGGTTTATTATATTGTCAGGAGACTTGTCAATGCCGGAATTCGCAGGAAACAGCTTCCGGAAGCCACGGAGAAGTATACAGACATTTCGGGTGTGGATGTGGTTTCCCATGAATTGAAGTACTATTCCGAAGAAAAAAAGAAATCTCCGGAGGAAGAAAAAGAACCAGAGCCGGCAAAAAAGAAATAAAAATTTTAGCGGAGTGTCGGAGAATGTCCGGATGGCATTTTTCGGCACTTTTTTTTGACACCGTATTTCGCCTATGGTATACTTATACTGTATATTTTGAGTAAGATGAACGATAGCATAATTGAGGTGACAATCGTTGGATAAATATGAATATAGCTTGAGGCTGGATCAGATGAAATCCCTCTTTGCGGAGGAAAAATACGAGGATGCGGCGGAAATAGCGGATACGATTAACTGGAATAAGGTAAAAAATGTAAATGCTCTGGTGAAGGCCGGAGAGGTTTACGAGAAGATGGAGCGCTACGAGGATAGCCGGGATGTACTTCTGATGGCTTACGACCGGTCTCCCATCGGGCGTATGATCATCTACCGCCTTGCTGAGGTTGCAATCAAAATGAAAGATTTTCAGGCGGCGGAGGATTATTATCAGGAGTTTGTGGAGATTGCTCCCCATGATACTCTTAAGTATGTACTTCGATATGATATTAAGAAAGCGCAGGGAGCACCGTATACGGAGCTGATCCCGATTCTTGAGGAACTCAAAGATCAGGAATATACAGAGGAGTGGGCTTACGAGCTTGCCTATCTGTATCACAAGGCCGGTATGAGTGAGAAATGCATTGAGGCTTGTGATGAGCTGATTCTATGGTTTGGAGATGGCCCTTATGTGGAGAGAGCGCTGGAGCTTAAGATGTTGTACCAGCCGTTGACGAAGACGCAGGAGGACAAGTACCGGGCGTTTCGTCAGGCAAAGGATTCCCGGTCTGCCATTACCCACATTGATGTGTCGGAAATGCAGCGCGCAGGGGAATATGCCCATGATCCGGTTACGATTCCGAAGGTGGAACTTAATGTGGAACGTTTTAATACGGTGAATCTGCAGCAGGAAATTGCAAAGGGAATGCAGCAGATCATGGAAGCCACCGAGAAGGAAACCGTAAGTGACACCATGGAAAGCATCAATAAGATGGTGGAGGAAATTCCTTATCTGAAGCTTCCACAGGAGGGTTCAGAAGGAGAACAGGAAAATATACATATTGAGACCGACGAGGAAATCGATGGTTCATTGAAGACCAATTTCCAGGAAATGCTGGGAGAGGATTCTGACGGACAGATGAGCCTGATGATGAATGACAAGCTGGCAGTAGAGCACCAGATTACCGGGCAGATCACCATCGATGAGGTTTTGAACGATTGGGAGAAGACAAAGCGCGCGGCGGAGGCGGCGCTTGAGGATGCCAAGCAGCGGAAGCTGGAGTCTGCTAAGGCCAGAGCCCTGCAGGAGGCAGAGACCCTGATGGATCGTCTGACAGGTGTTATGCCAAAGCTGGACGCAGGAGTGACGCCGCGGGAACTTTTGGAGGAAGAATATCTGCAGAATCTTCCGGAACACAATAACATAGAGAATGTCGTTTCGGAACCGGCAATGGAATTGGAGGGAGAACCGATTTCGGAACCGCTGATAGAACCGGAGGAAGAAATGATTCCGGTACCGTTGATAGAACCGGAGGAGGAAATGATCCCGGAACCGCTGACAGAGCCGGAGGAGGAAGTGATTCCGGCAGCACTGATGGAGCCGGAGGAAGAATTGGTTCCGGAACAGGCGATGGCGTCAGGGGAAGAAATGATTCCGGTACCGCTGATAGAGCCGGAGACGGAGGACGACTTAGGGAAGACCAAGAGGCTTCCGGATGTAGATATCCAGGGATTTGAAGAGGTTCCCATGGAAGAACTTCCGGAGAAACCAACCTTAGAGCAGGAGCGGGAAGAAGAATTTGCATTTGTAAGAAAGCACGCGCTGCCTGAGTCGGAGCACAGCAGGGGCAGAAAGGTACGGCTGTCCGATATCCCGGTTCCCGAAGATTTGGGAAAGGATGACCCTGAGGGGAAGGAGCCGCCGGTGGTTGCACTGACGGATGAGCAGAAGGCAATTTTCTCCTACTTTATGCCAGTGAAGGGAATGGAAGAGCAGCTGTGTTTGGCACTTTCAAAGGCGGCGAGACATTTGCAGGCTGACCGCACAGCCTCCACGGGAAATCTGATCATCCAGGGCGGACAGGGGTGTGGTAAAACCACACTTGCCACCAGCGTGGTCAAGGTTCTGCAACAGGAAACAGGACATCCAAAGGGGAAAATCGGAAAGATACATGCATCAGCACTAAATCAAAAGGATATTGAAAAGCTTTTGGGGCGTGTGGCCGGTGGCTGTTTGATCATTGAACAAGCCGGAGATATGAACCGCCAGACTGTTTCCGTATTGTCGCATCTGATGTCACAGGATCAAAGCGGGTTATTTGTAATTCTGGAGGATACCTCTAAGGGGATTAAGAGACTGTTCGCCATGGATGGGAATTTTGCAGAAATGTTTACGGAGACGATATCTGTACCGATTTTTACCAATGATGAGCTGGTAACCTTTGCAAGATCCTATGCCAGAGAACTGGGCTATAAAATTGACGATTTGGCTGTGCTGGCCTTGTATAACCGCATCAGCAGTATCCAGAGATTTGATCAGGCCACTACTCTTACAGAGGTGAAGGAAATTGTGGATGAGGCAATCAGACGTGAGGCACACGGCGGATTTAAGAAAATGGTGAGTATCCTTACCGCAAGTCGTTATACAGACGATGAACGGATTGTACTAAATGAGAAAGACTTTGAATAAAATAAATTGTATGGAGGGTTAGAGATGAGCAATTTTACTGAAATGGACTGCTACCTGTACGGACAGGGAACGCACTATGACATTTACCGGAAGCTGGGGGCCCATGCGATGACCATAGATGGGCAGGAAGGTGTCTGCTTTGATGTGTGGGCACCCCATGCGCAGAAGGTATTTGTAGTTGGCAATTTCAACAATTGGAATGAGACCGCTGATGAGATGGAGCGGGTAAAACCGGATACGATGGGGGTATATGAGAAGTTCATTCCGGGCGTCAAGCTTGGAGATATGTACAAGTTTGTGATCAAAGCCAGAGATGGAAGAACTCTGTACAAAGCGGATCCCTATGCAAATTATGCACAGCTTCGACCGGAGACAGCATCCGTTGTTACCGATATCTCAAATTTCAAATGGTCAGATGATGTCTGGATGGAGAGCCGTTCCAAGCTGACACAGGAGACTCTGTTTGAGCAGCCCATGGCGATTTATGAGGTTCATCCGGGATCCTGGATGCGCCATCCGGGACGTGATGATGAAGGCTTTTATACATATCGGGAACTGGCGGAGTCACTGATTCCATATGTTAAGGATATGGGGTATACACACATTGAGCTTATGGGAATCTCAGAATATCCTTATGATGGCTCATGGGGATATCAGGTAACCGGTTATTATGCGCCGACTTCCCGTTACGGAACACCGGAGGAGTTTGCTTATCTGATCAATGAATGCCATCGGAACAAGATCGGTGTCATTCTGGACTGGGTACCGGCACATTTCCCAAGGGATGCCCATGGTCTTGCTGAATTTGACGGAACAGCGACCTATGAGTACGCAGATCCCCGTAAGGGCGAACATCCGGACTGGGGAACCAAGATTTTTGACTATGGAAAGAATGAGGTTAAGAATTTCCTGATCGGAAGTGCATTGATGTGGATTGAGAACTATCATGTGGACGGCCTCAGAGTGGATGCCGTTGCCTCTATGCTTTATCTGGATTACGGAAAACAGGACGGACAGTGGGTTGCCAACAAATATGGTGGAAATCAGAATCTGGAAGCCATTGAGTTCTTCAGGCATGTGAATACTATAGTTCTCAGAAGAAATCCGGGAGCAGTGATGATTGCAGAGGAGTCCACCGCATGGCCGCAGGTGACCGGCGACGCGGAGGACGGCGGTCTGAATTTCAGCTACAAGTGGAACATGGGCTGGATGCATGATTTCCTGGATTACATGAAGCTGGATCCACTTTTCCGCAAAGATAACCACAATAAGATGACCTTTGCCATGAGCTATAACGAGAGTGAGAAGTACATTCTTGTTCTTTCCCACGATGAGGTGGTTCACCTGAAGTGTTCTATGCTCAACAAGATGCCGGGACTTGAGGGGGATAAGTTCAAGAATCTGATGGCTGGCTATGCTTTTATGATGGGACATTCCGGCAAGAAGCTTCTGTTTATGGGACAGGAATTCGCTCAGAAGCGGGAGTGGAGCGAGGAGCGCGAGTTGGACTGGTTCCTGCTTTCTGATCCGAATCACAAGAAGATGCAGGATTGGGTTAAGGAACTGCTTCACATTTACCGCGACAACCGCTGCCTCTATGAATTAGACAATAGTTGGGATGGCTTCGAGTGGATTGATGCCAATGATAACGATCGGAGCATTTTCAGCTTTATTCGTAAGAGCAAGGATGGAAAGAATAATCTGCTCTTTGTCATCAACTTTACACCGGTGGCCAGAGATGATTACCGTGTAGGCGTTTCGAGACGTAAGACCTACAAGCTGATCTTAAACAGCGAGGATCCGAAGTTTAACGGTTCGGACACCAACCGCCCGACTGCATACAAGCCGGAGAAGGAAGAGTGTAACGGCAGGAAATATTCCATTGCTTATCCGCTTCCGGCCTATGGAGTTGCTGTATTTAAATTTTAGTACATATTTATAAAAAAGGACTTCCGAGTTGGAAGTCCTTTTTATAAATATAATTCAAGTGTCAGTTATCCGGCCTAAGGCTGTTTATTATGAAAAGAATCCGGTTGTTCAAAGCTATTGCCGTTGTTTGTGTAATACACCGCTGCTTGGTCTCTGAATTTTACAAAGCAATCATAAAAAACAGTAATAATCAATGTAAAAGTTTCGGCAGCGAGACTGCCATCGTAATCGTGTGCTAATTGGTTTCTGATACGCAGCATCTGCAGCCATTCATCATCAAAAATCAACCCATTTGTAAAAGCTGCCTGTAAGGTGTCTCTTGGGGAGCCAATAGCAAAGTCTGTGACACTCATACGTTTTACAAGAATATCCTTCATTACCTTCCATGAAATGTCGAAAGTAAGGTTGAAATTTTGAACAGTACCCTCTAATACAAAGTCTGCATCCGGATTAGCAATTCTGCTTTTTTCTAAGTTCTGCAGGCTTTTGCAGAAGGTATAATAACGATTAATATATTTGTTTTCCATATTTTTCAATATCCTCCAATAAAAAGCGGTTATGAATGGAATGGTAGTCGAAAACATCTATTTTACGGAGTGTCTCGATTGATTCTAAATCCTTTTCTAATTTCAAAAGATCCGGGCAGCCATACACAACAAAATCAATATCGCTTTTAGGTGTTGCGGTACCAGTTGCGAAAGAACCGATAAGAGATAAGTGTTTTACATCATTCCTTTTGCAAATTTCAGTTACATGCCGGATTAAGGTTTCTATACTCATTGTAGACATTGTATATCCCTGCTTTCATTTATGATACGAGACAAATCTTCATTTCAACTTGATCCTGTTGATACCAATCACTATAAGATTATAGCATAAAATAATATAGAAAGATACAGTTCGCGAAAATTACACCGCCTGTTGTGAGGATTGCGAGCTTCCAAATTTTGTAAGAAAAGGTTTGACTGCACGTTACTTGCAATTTTAAGCTAATGAAGGAGGAACAAAAGTAACGGTTCCATGCATTTTTCTGCCAGAAAATGACCAATCATAACCATTAGTAATAGTAAATATTGTAGAATTACTTTTCTTATAGTAATATAGTTAATAGAGTATAGAAATTCAAAAAAGGAAGATGCCAAAGGCAGTGTGTTACGAGGACTTTTTAAGAAAAAGAAAATGCTGATAGGATGCATTTTGATACTTGTTGTAATTGCCATAGCGGTTTTGGGAGGAATTGGGATCATGAAGTCGAAGGAGGAAAAGGTAGATCCGGATGAAGAGGAGAAGAAAATATGAAACGGAAACGGTATCACAGGAAGCCTATGCTGCATGCAAAGCAGATTTGGAACAGAAGGCTGCCGGGGAACAAAGTCTGTTAGCTATGGCTAAGGATAATGCGAAGGAAGCAGTGAAATGTTATTATCACAATGTTGCGTTTTCAGAGAAAAGGAGATTACCATGGTAAAGCACATTATTTTATGGACACTGAAGGACACCTTAACAGAGGAAGAGAAGAAGAATGTAAAGGCAGGAATCAAGGAAGGCCTGGAAGGTCTTGCAGGTCAGATTCCGGGACTTACAGACATTCACGTCATCACGGAGGGATTGCCAAGTTCCAATGCAGATGTGATGCTGGATTCCACATTTACAGATGAAGCATCCCTGAAGGGATATGCGGTACATCCGAAGCACGTGGCGGTTGCTGATGGAAAGGTCCGGCCATATACGGCAACCCGTACATGTCTGGATTATGAAGAAAAATAATATAGCTGATTCATGAAATATCATTTGCTGGGAACAATCTGAGCAATCTGGGATTTGTTCCCGGCAAATGTATTATTATCTGTATGTCAAGAAATTGAAAAGAACTGCCGATATATACAGCATGGAGGGACACAACATGCAGATTGAACAGGCGAATCTTTGGGATCATGTGACACGCAATGCAAATCGGGAAAACAGTGACAAAGCCATTGCAGCTTATCAGGCATATATGCCGGAGAGCAGCAGTGTTTTTGGGGCGCAGCAGGAGCACTTTGACCGAACTGTCGGGGTGTCAGATAAGGGCAACATCGATATGGCTACCTACCAGAATCCTGCGAAGCAGGAGGCGTCAAAGACAGTAGCCCAGCAGATCGAGCAACAGGGGCAACAGTCTGCAGAGGCACGGAAAAATGAGGTTGCGGTTGTGTCCAATACCACTTCACCGGAAGATTTAAGACAGATGACAGAGGATGGATTTTCCCTGACAGATTCTGACAGCAGAACCATTATCACAGTAACGGATAAGATCAAAGCAGTGCTGGCAAAGGCTGGTGTTGATTTATCTGCCTACGGAGATGGATTAAGCCGGGAACAACTGGAGGAGATTACCGGAAGTCCGGTAGTGGCACAGCAAATCATTCAGACTCTGGAGCTCCATGATCTTCCGGCTACGGACGCCAATGTGGAGGAAAGCCTAAAGGCCCTTTCCCAGGCGGTTTCCATTTCGGGAATGAATGAAAATGCCATGGCTTATCTGCTGACGAATGGTCTGGAGCCAACTATCCGGAATGTATATCTGGCTACTCACAGCGTTTCCGGTATGGGAAATGAAAATGAAGGCGAAGCCATTGATGTTTCGGAGTTGAAGTCTCAGATCCAGCAGATCATTGTGGATGCAGGACTTGAGCTGAATGAACAAAATCTGGATAACAGCAAGTGGCTGATCGAACACCGGATTCCTCTTACAGGGGAGAATCTGGAGAGATTGTTGGATCTGCAGCAGCTTTCCGAACAGTTGCAGTCCGGTTCCGTGGACTGGAATGACATGGTAGACGCTATGGCAGCTGCTATTTCTGACGGAAAACGTCCGGCGGATGCATCCATGATCACTGCCAGAAGAAAGCTGGAGGAAACCCGGCTTGTGATGACGGCAGATGCGGGCGCTGCCATGGAGAAGATGGGTGTGGAAATGGACCTAAGGCCCATGGAGGATCTGGTAGAGGACCTGAAAACGCAGGAAGGACAGTATTACGGGGCTCTTTTAGACAGTGCAGGTATTGAACCCACAGAGGAAAATGTGAACCGGATGGCCCAGACGCTGGAAGTGTTTGATGCCCTGAAGGGGCGGCCCGCCTATGTTCTGGGCGAGGTTGATATGGAAGCTTCTGTGGCAGAAATCCATGATGCCGGAAACCGCCTGCAGCAGGTATTTGCGCAGGCAAATGAGAGCTATGAGGCTTTGATGACCAGTCCCCGTGAAGATATGGGGGATTCCATACAGAAAGCTTTTTCCAATGTAGATGATATTTTACAGGATCTGCATCTGGACACCGGCGAGGGAAACCGCCGTGCCGTCCGGATTTTGGCCTATAACCGGATGGAAATTACACCGGAAAATATCATGGAGGTCAAAGCACTGGACGAAAAAATGCAGCGTGCTTTCCGCAACATGAATCCGGCCGTGACCCTGGAGATGATTCGAAAGGGCAAGAACCCGCTGGATATGAATCTGGAAGAACTGAATCTGGTGGCAGAGCAGATAAAGCAGGAGACAGGAAATGGTGAGGAGGAAAGGTTCAGCCGTTACCTGTGGAAGCTGGAGCAGAACCGGGAGATTTCCGAAGAAGAGAGAAGCGGCTATATCGGAATTTATCGTCTGATCGCGCAGGTGGAGAAGACAGATGGTGCAGCTCTGGGCTTTTTGATGAACCAGGGTTCTGATATCACCATGCGAAATCTTCTGACAGCTGTACGTTCCGGTAATAAAGGCCAGATGGATTATGAGATATCGGATGACTTTGCCGGCGTGGAGGCGAAATCCTCCGGAGTAAAAATTGATGATCAGATAGAAACTGCTTTTCAACAGGATTGCCTGAAAGATGTGCTGGATACGGTAAGTCCCCAGAAGCTGGCGCAGCTGGGGGAGGAAAAATGGATGAATATGACACCGGAACAGCTGGCAGAGGCTCTGGCCGGGATGGAAGAGAACGCCCAGGAACAGGAGGCCACAAAACGCTATGCAGCGGAGCAGCTGGCACAATATCAGCAGACACTTGCGGCACCGGAGGAGGTGTATGCCTATCTGGAGCGCTATGATATTACCTACAGCATGGTCAATATCATGGCGGTATCGGATATGCTGCGCCGTCCCAATCAGATGATGGATCAGTTGTGGAGACAGGGAACCTTTTCCAAGGATTCCATGGAGAAAATCGCAGATTTGAAACAGCAGGTACTTGATGATTTTTCGGAGGCCCTAAAGAATCCTTCGGAGCTGGCTGATGCCCAGGAGACCCTTGCGGATATTGCAGAGAACGTCATGTCCACCATGATTTTGGAGGATCCGCAGATGCGGTCTTTGGATATTCGCTTGCTGAGGCAGATGAATACACAGTTTTCTCTCTGCGCTAAGCAGGCTAAGGAGGAAGAATGCTATGTGATTCCTATCGAGAACGGGGATTCTGTCACCGGCGTATGCCTTAAAATCGTTCGGGGAAAAAAGGAAAAGGGTCTTGTGGATATCCTTTTTGATGGCGGACGGATAGGAAAAGTGGCAGCAGCATTCCGGGCGCAGGAGCATGGCATTTCCGGTATAATCGCTGCAGATGACGAGGAAACTGAAAGGTATTTCCGAGAGCATATGGAGGAACTGTCGGCTGCCATGGGAGAAACCGGGGATGGCAGCAGTGAGGCGGTCGACATCAAAGTAACCCATGTATCTGATTTGTCTCTTTTACGATCCCGGATGGCAGCCATCAGCCGGGAAGATCAGATGAGAGAAAACGAAGAACTGGCAGAGACAAAAAATGATCCGGCGCAGACCAGACGGCTTTATCATATTGCGGAGAGCTTTATCCGTTCTGCGCAGGAACTGGTAGGATAGTCAGTTCGGCTCCGTGGAGGTTTCGGTGCCGGTCAGGGATTGGGTACCGGAAGAATCGTCCTTCTCCAGATAGTTGCAGGCACCCTGGTAGATGGCCCGGGCAAGCTTCTGCTGATAGGCTTCATCTGTCAGATTTTTTGCCTCGACTTCGTTACTTAAGAACCCACATTCTACGATTACTGTAGGTGTGGGTGTTTTTTTGAGAATGTAATAATCGTTGTTGGATTTGGAAACCCGGGGTTTTGGCGGATTTAAGGTAGTGTTGAGACTCTCCTGGATGGTAGCGGCAATCTCCTCACCCTCCGGCGACTGGTCGAAAAAGAAAACCTGTGGGCCACTGACGGAGCTGTCCGGGAAGCTGTTCTGATGGATACAGATCGTCATTACGGGATTCGTTTCTGTAATCAGAGCCACGCGGTTATGTAGATCCTCCACTTTTACATTTTTACTGTTGGAGTCTGCGAGAACCTTGTCGTCCTTTCTGGTGAGAACCACACGGAACCCTTTATTTTCAAAGAGCGGTTTTAATTTGTAAACAATGGAAAGGTTGAGATCCTTTTCAAGAATGTTGTCAGCTCCAACCTTTCCCGGGTCTACGCCACCGTGTCCGGCATCCAATACAATGCAGGGTTTTTCGGATTCTGCATTTTTGGAAGAGACGAAGGCGGCGCCTGCCCGGGCAAGGAAAAAGGAACTGGCCAATAGACAGGCAATCATTAGAATTTCTATTTTTCTGTGCATAAATCCCTCTGGGGGTAGTAAGGCTTACTGTAATTTATGCCGGAAAATCAATGAATATACTTGATAATTGTATCCCATACGGAACTTGTTTCCATACCGAGCTTCCAGAAGGCAGCTCCGGCGAGATTGTTTTCTTCCACGACCTTTAGTCTTGCCTCTGCGGACTGGGCATCCTCCAGCCATACCTTGTAGGTAACGCCATCGGCCTGGAACTCGGAATAGTTCTGGCCACAGTCGGCAAGCCAGGTTTTGGTAGCACCGTTGATGGTCAGCTGGTCGTCGGCTGCCTTCATGCCGTAAATCTTGGAGGAAAGGTCAAAGGTGGTTTCGGCAGCCTCTTTGTCCTTGGGAGTCAGCGCCCATATTCTGGTGTAAAATGGCATTCCCAGAATGAACTGGTCGGCAGGTACTTCCTTTAAGGTATTCGCAACACCTTCTTTCACCCAGCTTAAGGAAGCTACGGAACCGGCTTCCTGGGAGCCGGAGTAGTGCTCGTCATATCCCATCATAATAATATAATCTGCAAATTTTGCCTGTTCTTCCCGATTGTAGAAAGCGTTGTAAGCCATAGGGGTGTAGTTATCCACCGAGAGAACGATGCCATTGTTGGAGCACTTGATGGACAGCTCCCGGACGAACTGGATAAAAGCATCGCCCACTTTTTCCTTACTTAAAAGCTCAAAATCCAGATTGATGCCGTCCAGATTGTACTGGATTGCTTTTGCGACAATCTGGTTTACCAGATTCTGGCGCTTGGAAGTATGGGTCAGTACCTCGGAAGAGTTCACATCAGGATTATCAATATTATTTACCAATGCCCAGACCTCCACGCCCTGAGAATGACAGTAGTTGACATAGTCCATGCTGGCAAGACTTGCAAGGTTGCCGTTGTTGTCATTCAGATGGAACCACGTGGGTGAAATGACATTCACGCCCTTTGTTCTGGCAAGGACAGAAGCCACATCTTTATTGGCATCGCTGTTGAACACCTGATGCCATGCCATACAGATTTTAAAATCCTTGGTAATATGTGCGTAGGTTTCGGGTTCTGCTTCGCTTTTGTGAGTTTTGGCCTCCGCTTCAGAGAGGGTTTTGTTCTGCAGATAGCCGATGATTCCGTCTGCGGTTGAGACCTTGGTCCATTTGTCTCCGGTTTCGAGAACCGTTACAGCTTCCTTTGCTTTTGCGTCTTTGAGAATGGGGCTTTTAATGCCGCCCTTCTGCCGGATTGCGGTATCCTTCTTCAACTGGGCGGACTGATAGTCGCCCCACTCATTGGTGATGATGAGCCGGTGAGGCTCATCGATATAGTCGTAGATAAAATCCGAATATTTTTTAACAAACTCCAGATCAATATATGCAGTGTCCGAAGCGGCTTTGACAATCGGACGTCCGAAATCCACGGAGGATTTTGTGATGAGATATTTGTTCTGGTCAGCCTCAGCGGAAATCAGCTCCCGGGGAGTGGCATAGAGAAGAATATTCTCGTTGTAATCCCAGTAAAACCGGGGATTTAATTGATCATGGACAAAATTATAATCCAGATAAACCTTGCCGCCAATGACCTTAGCCTTATCCGAAAGAAGCTCATTGTTGAGAACAATAGCAACCTCATCGTTGGAGGAAAGTCCATAGTAGGCAGTCAGTTCCTGATGTTCGCTGCTGGGCGTATATTTGCGAATCAGTACGGATGCGGCGGCTCCGGCGATTACCAATGCAATCAGCCCGCAGACTACGAGAACCGGTATCAGTTTTTTCTTCATAAGCAAATCCCTTCCTTAGTTTGTTTGTGTTAAGATGTCGTTTTATGTCGATTCTTACAAAGATTATAGCATTCTGATATCATAGATTCAAACAATATCATAGAAATTTAAGAAAAGAGTAACTAAAACTTCCTACGTGGATTTTTAAAAGAGTAACAAAAAACCGGCAGCAGTCTGCCACCGGTTTTTCGCATCTTTTTTCATTTTGTCTGGCATCTGGTAAATCGTCATTGCATTGAGACTCCCTTCACCAAGTGCCGAATTTCCCTGAAAATTTTATTTTGTTATAAAGTTGCAATCTGTCCCATCATACCAGCAAGATAGATAACCAGCCCCTGGTATATTTCTGGTCCATATTCAATAAGAAGCTGATCCTGATTTAAAGACAATGTGATAACTATACTCCTTTCATAATTTCTTCAAAAAATGAAAAACTCCCAGAGGTAATACAAAAAGGATTTTTGAGAACCGGAATGGGTTCCACCTGAATTCCGAAATCTGCCCTGAGTCTTGCATAGTCGCTTTTTATCCCATCTCGCCCAACTGTTTTTAACGTATTCCATGGTGTGTTATTTTTTTTCAGTTGCATTGCAAAACGTTCCAGCTTTGCAGATTTCCAGATACTTACATCAGTGACCACGACTCTGCGGTCGCAGCGCATGAATTCCGGAAAGGTATGTTCTGTCAGCATCCCAAAATCTAGAATATAATATTTGTAGCGCAGATTCAGTATTTCTGACATTTTCCGGGTGGTTAAACCGGGGTAATAGATAACTCCCTGATGCTTAAAGGAGGCCGATGCGTCGGGTTTACTTGACAGCGCACAGATCTCATGGCTTGCATTTACCTCCAGGTAGGCAGTTTTGGAGAGATATCTGCTGTGCAGAAAATTTGAAAGGGCAATACACAAATGTGTAACGCCGACATTTGCAGAGGTTCCACAGACTCCTATCGATGCAGGAGCCGGGAAATAAGGTTTCTGATATTTAAAAATAAGCGGTTCCGTCCTTCCTCAAATGATAGCCAGTGGACAAAGTCCTCTTTCTCCTGATCCGGCCGGAATATATCCGTATCATAAGGATATGGATAGACCGGAACAGAAAATTTCCTGGCAAAGTAAGCAGCAGAGCTT
Source organism: uncultured Lachnospiraceae bacterium (assembly GCA_900316805.1). GTDB lineage: Bacteria > Bacillota > Clostridia > Lachnospirales > Lachnospiraceae > Roseburia. Next base: position 25,832 of record ONEJ01000014.1, on the reverse strand, counting down.
CGGTCGCACAAATTGGCAATGATTTTCAGGCGTCCTCCAAATTTTTCAAGAAGAAAATCCTTTGGTTCTGCATCCTCGCGGTGCCAGAGAGCACCTCCACAGATGTAGAGAATCTGGTCAGCTGCCGCGAGGGACGAAGAGGAATAGTCCAGTCCGTAGTCCCGCACAACCACCTGTGCGTCCGGCAGATCGATTTCGATGCCCTTGTCGTATTTGGGATAGCCTCTGAAGCATTGGTAACTGTAGCACCCGTTTTGTTCCCTTGCATGTCGGAGCTGTCTGACCGCCTTGCGAAGACTGTCGTTCCAGTTGCTCTCCTGATAGATGCAGGAAATGCCCAGGGCATTCAGCTGTGTTACCAGAGATACTGCTATGTGTGTACTTCCACAGCCACTATGACTCCCAATGACTGCGATGGTTTTTCTGAGATTCGTTCCTTCCGTTTGTTTGTCTGCGTTCTGCAGCTCCTCTGCAAGCTCCGATACGGTCTGATACCGAAGCAATGGATCTGCATGGATTGCTTGTTGGATAATTGGTTGGATCAAACGGGTAGTAGCTGCATCCAGATAAGGTGTCATAAATTCCATGACCTTCCCGATGCTGTAGATATCCGATGCCGGTGTAATGGGCCGTCCATTCATAAGCTCCGGCGCAGAAAAATCTATATTCCCGAATGAACTGATATCGTTTCCGGAATTGCCGGTAAATGATGCGACGCTGAAATCGATTAATTTAATCTGTAATCCACATACTATAATGTGCTCCGGTTTCAGATCCTGATATAAGATCGGCGCCGGGTGCATGGTATGCAGGTAGGAAAAAATACCGCACAGCTGATCACAAAATTGAAAAAACAAATTTCTGGAAATCGATTGCTGATGAAGCAGAAATTCTTCTAAAGACTCACCCTCAATATATTCTTCCACCAGATAATAAAAGGTATCATCTTCTTCAAAATCGTAGATGGTTGGGATCCCTGGGTGTCGAATCGACTTTAGAATCTGTGCTTCTGATATTGCGAAGAGCGAAGGCACGTCTACTTTGGGGATGACCTTAATAGCACGATCCAGCTCTAAAGATTGCTGTCTGGCTAAAAATACCGATCCGCTTGCACCCTGGCCAAGAGGCTTAATGATCTGATATCTGCCTGACAAAATAAAACGATTTTTAAAATTCATATGCTCCTATGGGGTAGGAACGTATCTCATGGATACACTTATAGCACACTTTTTTCGTCAATGCAAGCTTTTTTTAAGAAAATTTTAGAAGTGGGAAACTTTACATCACCTGCATATTTGATTATAATAGGTGTACGCTTTACAAGGAAATATCGATAAGGATGTGATGATACATGAAGATAGAAAAGATCAATGATAACCAGATTCGCTGCACCTTGACCAAGCAGGATCTGGCCGACAGGCAGATAAATCTGAAGGAACTTGCCTATGGTTCGGAAAAGGCAAAGATGCTCTTTCGTGATATGATCCAGCAGGCAAATTACGAGTTCGGATTTGAGACCAACGACATTCCCCTTATGGTGGAGGCAATTCCGTTATCCTCGGAGTCACTGATTCTGGTGATTACGAAGGTTGAATACCCGGAGGAACTGGACACCCGTTTTTCCAGATTTTCGGATCCGGATGAGGAGGAACTGTTTTCTACGGCTTCCGATGCCTCTTCTGCGCCGGATATGAAGGGTGCTGATGATGTCCTTGGGATTTTTAACCGGCTTCGGGAAGAACAGCTGGCGGCAGAGAAGGAGAAGCAGCAGTCCGCGGAGGAAAAGGACCAGATACCGGTCAGTGTTCCGGAGGATTTCACCCGGATGTTTGAGTTTGTCTCTTTAGAGCAGGTGCAGAGGCTGGCGCAGGTGCTTGGAGACTATTACAATGGCCGGAATGAGCTGTATAAGGATGAGAAAAAGAACCGGTTTTATCTTTTCCTGCACAAGGATGCACACACGCCGGAGCAGTTTAACAGAGTGTGCAATATCGCTTGTGAGTATGCGGCACAGAAGAATTACACACCGGCGGTTGGCGCATATTTCTTAGAGCACGGCACGAGGATCGCAGGTCCCAATGCCCTTGGGATTTTGGCAGAATTATAAACAGAATCATGACAGAAAAAGGCTGCGGAGATAATCCGCAGCCTTTTGTGCAATGTTATGCGTTTGCATCGTGCTCTAAGAAATTATTGATATCATCAACCAGGTCATCGGGTTCGATTCCGTGAACCATGGCAGCCTCTGCGATGGTCTCCATCTGGGAAGACGGGCAACCGAGGCAGTGCATGCCGATTCCTAAAAGCATAGGTGCAATATTTTCATCGATCTGAAGAAGCTCTCCGATCATGGTATCCTTGGTTACTTTAGCCATTGGATGCATCCTCCTTTGCATTTGATATCTTAACGTTGCTATTATAATACGATTTCCCTGTAATTGCAAATTATACTTGTAATCCGGTTAAAATTTTTTGTGGATGTGACGATATAATAAGCAGATGAAATGACAGGGAGAGTCAAATCCACGGCACGGATGCTGAAGGGATCGGAAGGAAAAGTATGAAAATAAATCGTAATATGTCAGCCGTAATGACAAATAAACATCTGCTTCGCACGGAAAACAGACTTACCAGCTCCATGGAGCGTTTGTCTAGCGGATTGAAGATCAATAAAGCCGGTGATAATCCGGCAGGCCTTGCCATTTCCAAGAAAATGAAGGCACAGATCGATGGCCTTGATCAGGCAAAATCCAATGCCACGGACGGGGACGCCGTGCTGAGGACTGCGGACGGGGCATTAAATGAGGTCAGCAGCATTTTGCAGAGAATCCGGGAACTCAGCGTTCAGGCGGCCAACGGAACCAACAGCTACGATGACCGCAAAAGTGTGCAGGAGGAAATTGACAAGCTGACGGAGGAGGTAGACCGTATCTCCCAGGATACCGAGTATAATACCAAAACACTTCTGGACGGTTCTTCCGATGTGCGGGTTTATTCTACCCAGACGGAACGGATGCAGGTATCGGATACCGTGATTCCGGGACAGTATAAGCTGGATGTTACCCTGCCGGCGGAGCAGGCGGAATATACATTTAACAGACCCACGGGGACTGTGGAGGGCAACATCTCCATTAATGGAGTGACTATGAGTTATCAGACCGGCATGAGCGAGGAGGACTTCTTTGGAGCACTCCGGACCGCGGCAGAGCAGGGAGGATGTAATGCGGAGAGACTGGCGACAGGTGGATACCGTCTGACCACGGAGGAGTATGGCACAGACGCCATGATGAGTCTGGAGATTGGAAAAGCACTGGCAGAGGATATTGGCCTTTCGGGGGATCCGGATGCGGTTTATACGGAAGATGATTCCACCTATACCCTGAACAAAAAGGGAAAAGATGCACAGATTCAGCTGCAGACGGAGGAGGGATTTTCTGAGACGGCGACGGTTTCCACCAAGGGCAACCGCGTGAAAATTACCGATAAGGGCGGTTTTTCCATGGATTTTCTCCTGAAGGAGCAGATCCGGCAGGAAGTAAAGATTCAAGTGACAGATATCGGGCCAATGTCCATTCAGATTGGGGCCAACCAGTATGAGGATATGGATGTGCGGATTCCGGAGGTGTCCTCAAAGAGCCTTTATCTGGACACTGTGGATGTGACGAAAAGCGGCGGACCGGAAAAGGCAATGGAGACCTTGGACGATGCCATCGCAAGACTGAACTCCATCCGTTCCGGAATCGGAGCATTTACCAATCGTCTGGAATATGCCACAAACAGTCTTTCCGAAACACAGGAGGATATGACATCGGCGTATTCAAATATTCTGGATACGGATATGGCAGAAGAAATGACCGAGTACACGCAGCAGAATATTCTGGAGCAGGCGTCTATATCTGTCCTGTCTCAGGCCAATGATCTGCCGCAGCAGGTACTGTCTCTTTTACAGTAGGTGTTGGAAACGGAGGGTTTCTGGATGGATGATAAATTAAAACAGGATTTTACAAGACGACTTTCCCAGTGTAATTCAGGGGGGATGATCGTGATCATATACGAAATCCTGTTTACCTACGCGCAGGATGCAAAGGAAGCCTTTGCAGACAAAGACCGTGGGAAGATGAAGGAGTCGTTAAGGAAGGTGCAGGGAGTGCTGGACGAGCTGATCGGAAGCCTGGATTTCTCCTATGAGCTGTCCAATCGGCTCTATGCACTGTATACATTTTGCAAGCGGGAGCTTGCCCGTTCCATGTATCAAAACAGCCCAGAGGGGCTGCTGGAGGCCGAAAAAATACTAAGGCGTCTGTATGATGCCTTTGTTCAAGCGGCCAGCCGGGACACCAGTGAACCGGTGATGGGAAATGCCCAGCAGGTGTACGCCGGCATGACCTATGGGCGCGGGCAGCTGACGGAAAGCTATATGGATCAAGATGCTCAGAGAGGGTTCTTCGTGTAGGAACCCTCTAATTTTTTTACACAGCCCAGTAGAAATTTGTAGCGCATCTGAACCGCCTTGGCCTGGTAGATATAGTAGTCGATCAGGTCCGGTTCAACGACATTTTCCAGATTCTGGTATGCGCAGTTGAGCTCCGCAGTCGTCTGATGCAGATCATCAATCAGCATTTTATAGCCATCGGGAGAGGAGGAACTTGTCTTAAAAAACTTCAAGAAATCACCTGCTTTCTGTTTCGTCTTTTTACAAGTATAAGCAGAAATGGAAAACTTATACAAAATTTTGGAAAAAAATTTCTTGACAAATAAAAATTGCGATGCTAAAATTCGATTTACAACAAAAGAGGTGATGCAATTGAGTGCGATGCAGTACGCATCGGAAGTGGTCCTGTACACAATACTTGTTGTGGCCGTAGTACAGGATTTTATGTACACGAAGATCAGTAACCGGCTGATTCTCGTGGGACTTATTTTATCGCTGACATTCGGTATAATCCTGGGTGGAGTGTCGCGAATTCCTTATATTCTTTTGAATATATCTTTTCCGGTTGTCGTGTTATATCTGTTATATCTTTTAGGCGTGTTGGGCGCCGGAGATATCAAACTATTTTCCGTAATAGGTGGATTTACAAACTTTACAATGTTGACACACTGTATGCTGGCTGCTTTTTTTGCAGGTGGGGTGATTGCGTTAATAAAAATGTTGTGGAACCGCAATCTGAAGTTCAGCCTGCTTAAGGGACAGTTGTTTCTGCGGGAGGCTCTCAAGGGGAACGTGGTATCCTATCGGGACACCATGGCTGAAAAGCGCAACCTGATGCACTTTTCCCTGGCGATATTTCTGGGGTATGTGCTGGCAGGAATACAGGGCTTCATACAGTGAGTACTGACAGAAGGGAGGTACAATGAAGAGAGTTCGGATTGGACTCTGTTTGGGAGACCGGGAATATGGGGACCGGTTTACCGGGTGTCTGATGAATCATTACAGAGAGCAATTGGAGCTTCACATTTACACAGAGACAGAGAGTCTATGGCCGGATGTGGCAGATTTTGATGTGATTCTTCTTTCGGATTACGAGGGAGAGATTGAAGATCAGGCCAGGGGAACGCCGGTTATATACCTTTACGACAAGGAGGAAGATGTGAAGTCCCGTCAGGAGGAAGGGGTGTATTTTGTGGATAAGTATCAGGAGGTAAACAAAATTGTTGACGAGATCCTAAAACAGATTGGGGAGGAAATCAAAAATGTCTGTCAGAATGGCAGTGTCCAGGGAAAATACCAGGTGATAGCCGTGTATTCCCTGTCGGAAAATGAATATCAGCTGCCTTTTGCCGTGACACTGTCCTCTATTCTCAGCGAAAAGGAGCGGGTGCTTCTGGTGGATATGCAGGAAAACAGCGGGTTGTCCCAGTTGGTAGAGTGCGACAGTAATGCAGGGCTGGAGGAGCTTTTGGTGATGGCGGAAAGCGGAACTTATTCCAAGAGCCGGATCGTCTCCTGCATCGGGCATCTGGACCGTGCGGATGTGGTTTATCCGGCACATAATTCGGAATGTCTGTGCGAGGCCAACAGCTCGACTTATCAGAAGCTGCTTCAGCTACTGGCTCAGGAGCAGAATTACAGTACGCTGGTTTTGAACCTGGGATCTCGGTTTGTAGGGTTTTTTGAACTGCTGTCCGGCTGTCGGAGTATCTATCTGATGAAAAGCCGGGGAGGTCTGGGACAGTGGCGGGAGAAGGAATTTATGGAGGAAATGAAAAAGCATGAAGAGGAATGGGAGGAAAAGGTCAGGGAAATCGAGATTCCCATTGCAGCATCGCCGGTCATATCCTGCGAACGCCTGGTGGAACAATGGAAGTGGAATGACTTTGGAGACAGTATCCGGAGGATGATGCCGGGGGTGGTATCTGTTGGATGAACTTGTCAGCCGTATCAGGCAATGTGTATTGGAACGGATGGATCTGTCAAGAGACCTATCGGATGAGGAGATTGGAAATCTGATCGGGGAGGAGACGGGGCGTCTGACAAAGGAAATTTCCCTGTCGCTTCATGAGAGACTCCAATTGGAAAAGCGGGTGTTTAATTCCCTGCGAAGGCTGGATGCATTACAGGAGCTGTTGGACGATCCGCAGGTGTCGGAGGTAATGGTAAATGGACCATCCCATATCTTTTACGAGAAAGCGGGAGAGGTTTTCCGCTGGGATCAGGGGTTTGCCAGCGAGGAGAAGATGCAGGACGTGATCCAGCAGATTGTCGGCAGGCATAACCGCGTGGTCAATCTTTCGAATCCCATTGTGGATACCAGACTGGAGGATGGTTCCCGTGTAAACATTGTTCTTTCCCCGATTTCCATTGATGGGTCCGCAATTACGATACGTAAGTTCCCGGAGAAACCGCTGGATATGAACGCTCTGATGGAGAAAAAGGCCATTCATGAAGAAGCCGTCCGGCTGTTGGAGTGTCTGGTGAGAGCGCGCTACAGTATTCTGATCTCCGGCGGTACCAGCTCCGGAAAGACAACATTTCTCAATGCATTATCGCAGTATATCCCTGTGAATGAGAGAGTGATTACAATTGAAGATTCTGCCGAACTGCAGATACAGGGGGTATCCAACCTTGTGCGGCTGGAGACAAGAAATGCCAATATGGAAGGAGTCCTGCCGGTGACTATCCGGGATCTGATCAAAACGGCCCTTCGGATGAGACCGGACAGGATCATCATAGGAGAGTGCCGTGGAGCGGAGGCTTTTGATATGCTGCAGGCTCTTAATACGGGACACGACGGGGGGCTGACCACCGCCCATGGCAATTCCGCAAAGGACATTCTTGCAAGGCTTGAGATGATGGTACTCATGGGTATGGAGCTTCCTCTTGCGGCAATACGAAAGCAGATCGCCTCCGGAATCGATCTGATCGTACACCTGGGACGTCTCTCAGACAGAAGCCGGAGAGTGTTAGAGATCACAGAACTATGCGGGATCAGAGATGGAGAAATTGTTCTTTCCCCACTATATCAGCTTCAGGGGGAAGAGGGAAGCTGGCAGCTTATTCAGACGGGGGTGTTGAAGAATCGGAAAAAGCTGGAAATGGCAGGCATAGAGCTGCCGCAAAGTCAGAGGTAGAGATTTGTCAGGAGAGGGTGTATGGAATATAGAAGATACAGATTGCCCCCCAGAGAATTGTGGAAATGTTTGGGAATGTCGATTTTGTTAGGGGGTGTTCTGGCATATTTGTTTTACGAAAGCTGGCTGGGGCTGCTTTTGGTTCCGCTATTATTTCTTATTATAAAGAGGAGGGAGAAAAAGAAGGCAGAAGAAGTGCGTCAAAACGAGCTTGCCAGAGAGTTTCTGGATGTACTTCGAAGTGTCAGTGCTTCTCTCCTGGCGGGATTTTCCATGGAAAACGCGTGGCGTGAAGCACAGTATGAAATTGACCGGCTATATGGGAAGGATTCCCTGCTGGGCAGAGAGCTGGAGAGGATGAACCACTCGGTAGGATATAATACACCGCTGGAGGAACTGCTTTCGGATTTTGGGGAACGGTCCGGTAATGCAGACATTGCCAGCTTTGCAGAGGTGTTTTCCTTTGCGAAGCGAAGCGGAGGAAATTTTATTACGATCATCGAGGCGACGGCCGGGCATATGCGGGCCAGATACGAGACCGAGAGAGAAATACAGGTGCTTGTGGCTTCCAGGAAAATGGAGCAGAAGGTCATGAATGTGATGCCCTTGTTGATCCTTGCCTATTTGAAACTGACATCGGCAGGCTTTTTGGATGTGCTTTATAGGAATGTGCTTGGTGTTCTTTTTATGAGTGTATGCCTGCTTTGTTATGGGGGAGCGCTGATGCTGGCAGAGCGGATTCTTTGTATCCGTGTTTAGAAAGCAAGCTTTGTATGGCGGATGTTTTGGCAGGAGGGTGAAAATGGAGAGGAAACACTGGCTTGAGGTGGCTCTCGTTTGTGTTCTGTTTCTGATACTCGCAGCTTATACAGATTATTCGGGAAGAAGCATACAGGAGCATTCTATTCTGAAGCGGGATAAAGAGGGCGGAAAAGATCAGCCGGTAGATCTGATTTTGGATGCAGGGGACTTGTTGCAGGATTATGACTATCAGGTTATCGTACCGGCCTCGGGAATAACAGGAGAGCAGGAAAAAGAATATTTGGAACAGGCAAAAAAGGAGATTGATGACAGTTTTTATGATTCTGGACAAGGGCCGGAGCATGTGACAACGGCGGTGCACGGGGAGAAAACCTATGTGCAGGGGCTGGTAAAGGCTGAGTGGACCTTTGATCCCGGTGATGTTGTTGACGTGGATGGAAATCTGACCACTGAAGAAATTCCGGAGAGTGGAGTGGCGGTGCAGGCTTGTGCCAGACTTCGCTGTGGAGAGGCGCGGGAGGAGTACCTATTTACATTTATGGTATATCCTCCGGTTCTTACGGAGCGGGAACAATTTCTACAGGATCTTGCCAGGGCATTGACGGAGGAAGGGGAAAAAAGGGGAACCGCATCCTTTGTACTTCCGCAATCCATCAATGGAATCCAGCTTCGCTGGCGGCAGAAAAAAGAGCATACAGTCATAAAAACGCTCTTTTTTGAGATCGTTGTGCTGATTCTGCTGCGCTTTGTGATGCTGGAGAGAAAACGGGCAGAGGAGAAAAAGAGAAAAGAGCAGATGCAGCTGGACTATTCGGAGGTTGTCAGCAAATTGCTGATTTTACTGGGCTCCGGTATGTCATTAAAACAGTCCTGGAATCGAATTTCCACGCAATACGCTGATAAGCGGAAGAAAAAACACTTATACTATAGGGCTGTCTACGAGGAAATGTTAACGACGAATTATGAGATCTGTGACGGGGAAAGTGAGCGCGCTGCCTATGAGAAATTTGGTGAACGGACAGGACTTGGTTCTTATCAGAGACTTGTGCGGATCCTGATACAGAATCTTCAGACGGGAAGCAGAGGTCTTTGTGAGCTTTTGGACCAGGAGGCTTCCGAGGCTCTGGAGGAGAGAAAGGCTCTCGCCAAAAAGATGGGCGAGGAGGCAGGAACCAAAATGCTGATGCCCCTGCTTCTGATGCTGGGGATTGTCATTGCGATTATTATGGTTCCGGCAATGTTGTCATTTAAAGTATAGGAGGAGAAAATTATGTTAGGATTTAAGAATTTTGTTTATGATGAGGATGGGATCGGTGTTGTGGAAATGATCTTGATCGTGGTGGTTTTAATTGGACTGGTGTTGATATTTAAGAGCAGTCTGACTGATCTTGTGAATGATACCTTTACGAAGATCAAGGATCAGGCGGGAGAGGTATAGTGCGCCGGAGGGGAAGTATTACGGTGTTTGCATCCTTATCCCTGATGCTGGTGGCACAGCTTATTTTCACATTTCTGGAAGGTGCGCATTGCCTGGAGGTCGGGAAGTGTGCCCGGATGAATACGGAGTCAGCGCTGGAATCGGTTTTTGCGGACTACTGTACGCCGCTCTGGGAAAATTACCGGCTGCTGGGAACCGCCGCCGAGACGGAGGACGGGGCATGGTCCTTCAATAACCGGGAGGCGCAGATCAGACGCCTAACCACAGAAACGCTGGGAGCAGGAAGCCATCTTTTGCATGTAGATCTGACGGATGTGGAATTTACTTCCTATCTGCTGATGAGCGATCAGGCGGGGCGTGTGTTTGAGGAGGCTGTCTGTGCTTATATGAAACAAAATGTGGGCTGCGAGGCGGCCAAATCCCTGTATGGCAGCTACGAGTCTGTACTCGACCTGAATAAAAATTACAAGGGCAGTGACCAGAGCATCGATGATGCGAAAAAGGCCTTGGAGGAGGCCAGACAGGAGCAGGCGCAGGCGCAGGAAGAGGAGGAAGCTAAGGAAAAGCAGATCCGGACAAAACGTGCGGAAACTAAAACGCAGACAGAAGAGCAGAAAAACGAAGAGGAAACGTTGCTGGATACCATTGCCAAGGCAAAGGAAAAGGGGGTGCTTTCTCTGGTGCTGCCGGAGGATGCCGTGCTGTCGGAGGGGGCGGTACAGCTGGATCAGGTTGTATCTCATCGTAGCCTGCAAAATGGCACAGGGGAAGCTCTGCCGGAGAGCAGCTGGTATCAGAAGGTACTTTTAAATCAATATCTGGTCAGTTACATGGGCTGTTATACGGATAATCTGGAACAAAGGCCACTGCATTACGAAATGGAGTATCTTCTGGCTGGAAAAGCAAAGGACAGTGAGAATCTGAAAATTGTGACTAAGGAGCTTCTGGCAATCCGGGAGGCACTTAATATGGCAAGTATTATGGCTATGCCCGATAAGCAGGCGGAGGCGGGGGCACTTGCCCTCACCATTGCCGGGGCCACCGTCAATCCCCTCATCATAGAGGCAGTGAAGTATGGCCTTCTTGCGGCATGGGCATTTGTGGAGAGTGTATTAGACCTAAGAACCCTGCTGGCGGGAGGGAAGATTGCCATGGTAAAAACGGATCTGGACTGGACTTCAAATCTGAACACACTGCCGCAGCTGCTGAATGGGTGGAGCTGTGCAAAGGAAAATCCCCGGGGCGTGGATTATAAATCCTACCTCGGTTTGCTGCTTTATTTCCACGGGGAGCAGCAGTTGTCCATGCGGGCTATGGATGTGGAAGAGTCTGCCCTGCAGAGTATCCCCGGATATGAGGACTTTCAGATGGATCATCTGGTTTGTTCCGCAGAAATTCAGGCGTTCTACAGCTATCAGCCGGTGTTTCTTGGTTTTGTGAGCCTGTTAGAGGATAAAACCGGGCAGTTTCAGATTCGAGATGAAGCACAATACAGTTACTTTGAAAAAGGGGGTGCATAAGTGTGTCTTTTTACATACAGGATCATTTATCATTGACGAACAAACCTTTCCCAAAGACAGTAAAGAAAACGCCTCCGAATTGTAAAAAGACACTCTTATGCACCAGACTTTCTGCCTCCTATACCTTAGAGGCCGCGGTGGTGCTGCCTCTTCTGGCGGGCTTTTTTGCCTCCATTCTTTTCTTTTTCCGTGTGCTGCAGGTACAGACGCAGGTGCAGGAAGCACTGATCTATGCGGGGAGAAAGACTGCCTGCGAAGCCTGTGTGACAGATTCAACGGTAGTGCTGAGAGCTTCGACAGAGGCATACTTCCGCAGGGAACTGAGCCAGTATGAGCAAGCGGGGAAATATATAAAGGGAGGCGCGGCAGGCATATCCCTGCTTGGGTCGGAGTTTTCTGATTGTGAGCTTCACTTGCAGGCGGATTACAGAATTCACCTTCCCATTGCGTTTTTTGCAGTAAAAGATATCCGTGTATCACAGAACTGCCAAAACCGGAAGTGGACGGGAGATGGGGACGACGGACAGGGGAGAGGAGAGGACTATGTATATGTGACAGAGTATGGAAGCGTCTACCATCGTCAAAGAACCTGTCCCTATCTGGAACTGTCCATACAGGCAGTATCCGCTGGGGATTTGGGAGGCCTCAGAAACAAAGATGGACACAAATACTACGCGTGTCCCGATTGCGTGGCAGAAAATTCGTCTGTTGGAACTATATACATTACAGATTATGGAACCTGTTACCATAAGAGTCTTTCCTGCAGCGGGCTGAAGCGGACCGTTTATCTGGTTCCGATGTCCGAGACAGGAGGGAAGGGCGCCTGTTCCAGATGCAGTGCGGGAGAGGAGAAGAATAGGGAATGAAGGAGCAGCTTTTGATGATACGGACAATCATACTGCTGGTGGGATTGATTGGATTCGGGCTGGAGGATCTGCGAAAAAAACAGGTCAGTCTGCTCCCACTGATTCTCATGGCGGCGGTGGGCGGTGGACTTTCCATAGCCTCAGGAGACTGGAAGGACTGGACGGTTGTTTTAAGGTTTCTGCCGGGGAGTGTAATCCTTTTGTTTGCATGGCTCACCAAAGAGAGCATCGGCTATGGAGATGCCCTTGTGCTTTTGTGTATGGGATGTTTTCTTTCTGTGGTGCAGATCCTTAACGTGTGTATGTGTGCCCTGACACTGTCCGGGGTCTGGGCGTTGTTTTTACTGCTGGTCAGAAAGAAAAGCCGGAAAACAGAAATTGCGTTTATCCCTTTCTTGCTGATGGGATATGGGGTCATGATGGTGTTATAGAGTAAGAACCTGAAGAAAAACTGCGTAGAAGATGGCGATTGGAAAGAGGAGAAAGGATGAAGAAATGGAGGGCAAGTTATACGGTGGAGGCATCATTTCTGATGCCGCTGGTGATTGGAACCATGGCGTTAGCAATGAAAATCGGCATTGCGAGCTTTGAAGAGGTGCGGGATGGAAAGGAGCCGGAGCGGACTGCCCAACTGTGGGAGGTAAAGGAATTTTATCATTATCAGTCCTTAAAGGAGGTTATTCATGATTAATCGGGAAATTGTTTATGAGCGTAATCTGACGGGAAGCTATATGAAGATTCCGGCGGGGATTCACCCGGGGCTGGATGAGCGGCTGATGTTGAGAAAGAAAATTCAGGGAGCCCTTCCGGTGGAAAAGGCGTATGTGGACGGCAATGGGCAGTATTGGTATAACATTTCGGGCAAGCAGTCCCTTGACGTATACTGCAGGGTGAAGCCGGTGGGAATTGCATTGATCGAGAGATTGATCGTCAGCATCTGCAGCGAAATGGAGATACTGGAATGGAATATGATAAGAACCAGCTGTCTCTGTCTGGACCCGGAACTGATTTTTGTTACCAACAGTAATCAGGAATTTATCTTTACGATTTACCCGGATGGTGCAGGCGGTATTGAAAAGGAATTTCAACAACTGATGGAATATCTGCTCACAAAGGTGGATCACAAGGACACAAAAGCGGTGCGGGCTGCCTACAGTATTTATGAGCAGTCTCTGAAAGAGGGATATTCCATCATGGATCTTCGCAGCGCAATTATGGAGTCTAAGGAAAAGGATGCGGCTGCCCAACAGGAAAGTACTGCTCCTGTCGTGGAAACGGTGACGCGTACGGCTTCACCTTATCATACAGAGTCGAAAACAATGCCGGATACACAACGAGTAACACGGCAAAAGCCGGAATACATCAGGCGGGAGACTCGGGAGGAAAGCGGACCGAGAAAGGCAAAAGAGAAAACAAAAGGAAAAGAACAGGCGAAGGTAGAGCAAAAAAACGGCTGGTGGGAAAGATTCCGGCAGAAGCTGATAGACTGGGGGCTGCTGGAGCCGGAACCGGAGCGGAAAAAAGAAACAGAAATTCGTCCGGTCTATCCGGAGGAGGAATATTTGGAGCCTGAGCCGGTGATTCATCCTACCATCTGTCTGAGCAGCTATGTGGGGAATGTCCGGGGGATTCTCCTGTATCAGGGATCCGATCAGCTGGAGGACATCCGGGTAGAGGGCAGCAGTCTGCGGATCGGATATGGGAAGGATGCGGACATCCGGATTGACCGTGACACGGTCAGCAATCTGCACGCGAGAATTGACAGGGAGGGAGATACTTATTATATTGAGGATCTGAATTCCACCAATGGAACCTTCGTGAACGATGAACCTCTTGCCTATAAGGAGAGGCGGAAGCTGGAAAGCAATGATAGTATACGCTTTGCGGATATCAGATATCGTTTTGTCTGATAAAACATCCCTTGAGTTTACTGTATTTTGACGTTATACTTGAGTGGGTAACGAAAGTATAGGATCAGGCTCAGGGAGCAGAGGGAAAGCTATGCAGCAGAGCAGTCATAAAAAACCATTTGTAACAATTTCGCTGACCGTGTTGAATGTGCTGGTGTTTCTCATTATGGAATTGCTGGGAAGTACCGAAGATCCGGAATTCATGATGCAGATGGGAGCAGCCTGGCCTCCCTGTATTCTGGAAGGACAGTATTGGAGGCTTGTGACAGCCACCTTTATGCATTTTGGCGTTGAACACATTATGAACAATATGCTGGTTCTCGCCTGCGCCGGGCCGATTCTTGAGAAGGCGCTGGGGCATGTGAAGTATTTGCTGTTGTATCTTCTTGCCGGTGTGGGAGGAAGTGTGCTTTCTTTTCTGCAGATGATCTACAGTGGAGAATATGCCGTGTCCGCAGGAGCTTCCGGTGCAATCTTTGGCGTTATCGGGGCTCTGCTCTGGGTGGTAATCCGTCATAAGGGACGGTACGAGACCCTGACGGGAAAGGGATTACTGTTTATGATCGCAATCTCTTTGTATTATGGGATTTCCAGCGGAGAGGTGGATAACTGGGGACATGTCGGAGGCCTTCTTATGGGATTTTTCCTTGGGATAATTTTGTACCGGAAACCGCGCAAAACAGTTGATTTTGGCGAGGAAAGTCCCTATACTTATGAGTAGGATCAGGAAGAGAGGTTTCCGATGAAGATTAATATTTATTATGGGGGGAGGGGGCTGTTAGATGACCCGACCCTGTATGTATTGGGCAAAATCGAAGATGTTCTTAAGGAACTGCGTGTCACCGTTGAGCGATACAATATCTATGAGCATAAGAATGAGATTGCAACGCTTCCACAGACCTTTAAGGAGGCAGATGGCATTATTCTGGCAACTACGGTGGAGTGGCTGGGAATTGGCGGATATATGCAGCAGTTTTTGGACGCCTGCTGGCTGTATGGAGACAAGGAGAAAATCAGCAAAATATATATGCAGCCGGTTGTCATGTCTACGACCTACGGAGAACGGGAGGGCGAAATGACCCTTTCCAATGCCTGGGAGATGCTGGGTGGCCTGCCCTGTTCGGGATTGTGCGGATATGTGGAGGATCTTCTGACCTTTCAGATGAACCGGGATTACACACTGATCATTGAGAAGAAAGCGGAGAATCTGTACCGTACCATTTCCCAGAAGATCAAGAATCTTCCCACCAGCAATCAGGCGGTGCGCCAGAGTGTTTTAAGGACGCAGGAGCTGAACCTGACGCCCCAGGAGAGCGAGCAGCTGTCCAAGTACGTATCAGATGACACTTACGTAAAACAGCAGAAGGAAGACATTGAGGAGCTGGCCTCCATGTTTAAGGACATGCTGGGACAGTCGGATTCCGGACCGGAGGCCCCGTACATTAAAGAACTTCAGAATCACTATATGCCGGTGGATGATTTCGAGGCGCGATATTCATTTCTGATTGACGGGATGAAAAAACCTCTTCAGGTTGCAGCCAAGGGCAGTTTTGTAAATGTGTATTATGGTGAGGATGAGGATACGGATGTGGAGGCGAAACTGGGGGCAGATGTGATGCAGTCGATTATCGACGGGCGGATGACCTTCCAGCGGGCCTTTATGACCGGGGAGATGACGGCAAAAGGAAACTTTAAGACACTGCGCATGCTGGATCGAATTTTTGTATTTTAGAAGGAGGATCAATTCATGAAGGATGATAACTGTATTTTTTGCAAATTGGCCAATGGGGACATTCCCACCAATACGATTTACGAGGATGAGGATTTCCGGGTGATTCTGGATAACAGTCCGGCAACGAAGGGACATGCTTTGATTTTGCCGAAAGAGCATTTTTCGGATATGTTTGAAATTGATGAGGAGACACTGGGCAAGGCAGCAAAACTTGCTAAAAAAGTCATCACACATGAGAAAGCAGTTCTAGACTGTGACGGTTACAATGTACTTCAGAACAATGGCGTGGATGCCGGACAGACGGTATTTCATTTTCATATGCATCTGATTCCCAGATATGCAGGGGATCAGGCAATTATGGAATGGAATCACAAGGAGTATTCCGATGAGGAAATGAAGAACATCTGCAGCGACATGAAGATGTAATCAAGAAAAGACAGGTGAATCACTTTCGCGATGGGAAGTATTTCACCTGTCTTTTTATGAGGAGTATCTGCCGGAATTACCTGGCTTCCTCTTCAATAATCTTTAAGATGGCTCCGATGGAATCCATCTGGCCGCTTTCTGACATGGCTTTCTTGTAAGCCTCTCTGTTCTGATAGACCTCATGGATAGCGGCGAGCAGTGACTGGTCTGTAACCTTTTCCTCCTCCAGCACATAGGAAAATCCCTGTTTTGCAAAGGATTTTGCATTGAGAATCTGATCCCCGCGGCTGGCAGCAGCAGAAAGAGGAATTAATATATTGGGCTTGTGCAGGGCTAAAAGCTCGCAGATGGAGTTGGCGCCTGCCCGGGAAACTGCCATATCGGCCAGTGCAAACATATCGGTAAGCTCGGCGCTGGCATACTCAAACTGCGCGTAGCCGATAAGTCCCTTCAGCTTGTTGTCCAGATTACCCTTGCCACAGAGGTGGATGACATAAAATTCTTCCAGAAGTTCCGGAAGAATTTTGCGGACAGCCGCGTTGATGGCTCTGGAGCCGGAGCTGCCGCCGATGATCAAAAGAACCGGTTTGCTGTGGTTGGGGAATCCACAAAGCTTTTCAGCTGCTTTGGGATTACCGGAAAACAGTTCCCGACGGATGGGGGATCCGGTCAGGATCGCTTTGTCCGCAGGCAGATATTTCATGGTTTCCGGGAAATTACAGCATACCTTCTTTGCTCCGCGGATGGCAATACGGTTGGCAAGTCCCGGTGTAATATCGGATTCATGGATGATTGCCGGGATGTGGCAGTGTTTGGCGGCAAGAACCACCGGTACGGAAACAAAGCCTCCCTTGGAGAAGACAACATCCGGTTTTATTTTTTTCAAGGCAGAAACGGCCTGCCCATAGCCCTTTAAAACCTTGAAGGGATCCGTAAAATTTTTCCAGTCAAAGTAGCGGCGGAGCTTGCCGGAGGAGATGCCGATATAAGGGATTTTCTGTGCCTCAATCAGCTCCCGTTCCATGCCGCTATAGGAGCCTATGTAGGTAATCTCGTAGCCTGCTTCCTTTAAAGCCGGCATCAATGCAATATTGGGGGTAACGTGGCCTGCGGTACCGCCGCCGGTCATTACGATTTTTTTCTTTTCCATAAGAGTGTATCCTCTTTCTTTCATAGTAGTATCATTAGTAATAAGACCCCCTATCATTCTATACTTATCCTCTAAAATGTCAAGGATGCTGCGTCGGCGAAAGGCGAGCCCCGGTTACAGTTCACATACCTGTGAACTGTAACGCGCCCCGCATTCTGTCGAAACTTGCGTTCGATAGGATATTCCACAGCCTGCGTTCTTTCATTATAATGAAATTAGTGACACGAAAAGTATATGAAATGGAGGTATTTTCTATGACAATGATTGTGACGTGGCTGGAAACATATTGGAGAGAAGTGCTGTTTGGCCTGTTTTGGCTGACCCAGGGAATTATTTTTATTTCACTGATGGTGACCGCGCACCGGACAGCAGTGATCCGCAAAAAAATCAACCGCATCTGTTCCAAGGTGGAGGAGTATGTGGATGCTGTGCTCAAAGAGGACGAGCCGATACGGGAGAGAACTCCGGCGGCGGAATCTGCCGCCACAAGAACCCCAACGTACAGCAGGTCGGAGGAGGAAAGCCGAATCCTTTCTGCCGTGCTGAAGGAAATTTTCCCGTGATAAATGTAAAAGGAATGTAAAAAATGTAACATTTTGCCGGATTACATAGAAAAGGGTGGGGACAAAGCGATAAACTCCACCCATTTTTATGAGAAAAAGCATGGCTTTGTGGAGAGATTTACCCAAATTTAAAGTAAATATTTGACAAAAACGGTTCTGTATGATACAATGCCGTGCGTAACAAACTTGTAACATTTGAAACAAAGTGTTTAAAAACGCAACATAAGCGTAATACTTACTGCATATAATGCGTTAAAACAAGTACGGAGGTTCAAAATGAAAGCAAACAAGAAAGTGATTGACAGTATCGCTGTTGCGAGTCTTGCGATTGCATTGTCAATTACCGCGGTTACTACAAACGGAGGAAGTACTGTAAGAACAAATGATACAGAGCATACGACTCTGGAGCCCAATGGCATTGCCGGTGTAACCGCTGTCATGAGTGAGTATAATCTGGAGACAGCGGATCTTCTTGACCACTATGTTTCGGTGGAGAAGGAGCAGGTGAACCTGGTGGCTTCCGCAGTAGATACCGTTACAGAAGAGGAACCTTCCGAGGTCGAAGATGCGACCGAAAAGACAGAGGATACAAAGCAGAAAGCAAACGAGTGGGACAATAAACTGATGGCGGATGTGGATGAATTTCTGTACGTCCGCAAGGAGGCAGATCCGGATTCGGATATCGTCGGCAAGATGAGAAAGGGCGACCGTGGTGTCGTGAAGAAGGCCGGAAGCCAATGGACGAAGATTGAGTCCGGCAGTGTGACGGGTTACGTGAAAAATGAGTACTGTGTCACCGGAACCGATGCATACAAATATGCGAAGAAACATTGCGATACAGTGGCAAAGACCAGGATAGACGGACTGCGGGTTCGCAAGGCTCCTGACACAAAGGCAGCTGTGGTAAAGGCTGTTGCAGCCGGAGAGGGCTTTGTTGTAGATAAGAAGGCCGAAAAGACCGAGGGCTGGGTAGCAGTAAAAACGGATGGAACCACCTGCTATGTCAGCGCCGACTATGTAGATGTTTCTCTTAAAACCGGAAAGGCCATTACTCTTGAAGAAGAGCAGGCGGCGATTCAGGCCCAAAAGCAGAAACAGGCACAGGAAACCGCAAAGAATACCACGTCTTCCGGCAGTGGACAGACCAGATCTTCCGGAAGCCAGACGGGAGCATCCCTTGCAGCAAGCGCAGATGAGGAAACCCTGCTGGCGGCACTGGTGCAGTGCGAGGCCGGCGGCTGTGGTGTGGAGTGCATGACTGCTGTGGGCGCGGTGGTTATCAATCGTGTGCGCAGTGGAAGTTATCCGAATTCTATCTATAATGTCATTTATCAGAGAGGACAGTTTGGACCGGCATCCTCCGGACGGCTGGAGTCAAGACTGGCCAGCGGCGTCAGCGCATCCGCAAGACAGGCGGCAAGTGCCGCATTGGCCGGCAGTGATCCTACCGGCGGAGCCAAATCCTTTAAGCTTGCATCCAGTGGTCATGCGGGCGTTGTGATCGGGCCGATCGTGTTTTATTAATTCATACAGATTATGAAGCTGAGGAAACAGAGTATGCAGGATATCATGCTCTGTTTCTTTTTGTTTTGCGCTGATGAGTGGGGAAACGGCTTGTAATCGGAGGATAAATGGAGTAAAATAGCTTCATTGTATAACGAGTAGGAGGAAGAGCAGATGACATTAAAGGGACGGAATTTTTTGAAGATGGCAGATTTTACACCGGAGGAGATCACCTATCTGATCGACCTGTCTGCAGAACTGAAGGAGAAAAAGCACCAGGGCATTATGCATGACAGCCTGGTGGGTAAAAATATTGCATTGATTTTTGAAAAAACAAGTACGAGAACCCGCTGCTCTTTTGAAGTGGCAGCCCATGATCTCGGCATGCATGTGACCTATCTGGATCCAAGCGGCTCCCAGATTGGCAAGAAGGAAAGCATCCCGGATACTGCACGTGTGCTGGGCAGAATGTTTGACGGAATCGAGTACCGTGGCTATGGGCAGGAGATCGTAGAGGAACTGGCTGAATACGCCGGTGTGCCGGTGTGGAACGGACTGACCAACGAAGCACATCCTACGCAGATGATTGCGGATATGCTGACAATCCGGGAGCATCTGGGAACCTTAAAGGGTGTGAAGTTTGTATATATGGGAGATGCCCGCTATAACATGGGTAATTCCCTGATGGTAACCTGCGCGAAGCTGGGCATGCATTTTGTGGCATGTACCAACCCGAAATACTATCCGGACAAGAAGTTGGTGGATTACTGCGTGGATGTGGCATCCCAGACAGGAGCAACCATTACTCTGACCGACAACGTGGCAGAGGCCACAAAGGACGCTGATGTGATTTACACGGATGTATGGGTATCCATGGGCGAGCCGGAGGAAGTGTGGGCAGAGCGTATCAATGACTTAAAACCATATCAAGTGAACGCAAAGGCCTTTGAAAATGCAAAGCCGGAGGCTATTTTCATGCACTGTCTGCCGGCTTTCCATGATCTGAAGACCACCATCGGCAAACAGGTATATGAGAAGTTTGGACTGTCTGAGCTGGAAGTGACAGACGAAGTATTTGAGAGTGCACGTTCCGTTGTCTTTGACGAGGCAGAGAACCGGATGCATTCCATCAAGGCAATTATGAAGGCAACATTATCCGACTAGAGGGAAGCGTATGAAATCGGAAATATTAAGGATGCTCCGGGAGACGGAGGGCTACGTGTCCGGTCAGGAGCTTTGCAATAAATTCGGTGTGTCCCGGACGGCAGTCTGGAAGGCCATGAATCAGTTGAAGGAAGCCGGCTATGAGATCGAGGCTGCCCAGAATAAGGGTTATCATCTGGTGTCGGTGCCGGATGTAATGGATACAGTGGAACTGGAGAGTCTTCGGGACACAGAGTGGGCAGGCTGTGAGATTTATTATTTTGACAGTATTGATTCCACCAATACCAAGGCAAAGGAACTGGCGGAGGCGGGACATCCTGCCGGAACGCTGGTGGTTGCGGATCAGCAGGTGTCCGGTAAGGGGCGAAGGGGCCGGTCCTGGGAATCACCCCACGGCACAGGCATTTTCATGACACTGGTCTTAAAGCCGGATATCAATCCCAACAATGCCTCCATGCTGACATTGGTTGCGGCCATGGCGACAGCCGGTGCCATATCCCGCGTGACGGGGAAGAATGCCCAGATCAAATGGCCCAATGATATTGTCATCGATGGGAAAAAAATCTGCGGGATCCTGACGGAAATGAGTGCCCAGTTTGACTATATCAATCATATTGTCATCGGTATTGGAATCAATGTGCACAACGAGGCCTTTCCGGAGGAGATTCGTGAGACGGCAGGCTCTCTGTATCTGACCTGTGGACAAAGGTTTCACCGGGCGGATCTGATCGAGGCTTTTCTGGAAGAATTTGAAAAGTATTATGCCGTTTATCTGGAGACCGAGGACATGGAGGGACTGTACAAGGAGTACAACCAGATGCTGGCAAACCTGGGACGACAGGTGAAGGTGCTGGATCCCAAGGACCCTTTCGAGGGAAAGGCCATGGGAATTACGAAAAAGGGAGAACTTATCGTGGATACGTGGGAATCGCGCAAACTCGTATCCTCCGGCGAGGTCTCCGTGAGAGGAATTTACGGATATGTCTGATGAAGTGATCTTGTGCGTTTCCAACGCATATCAGAAAAAATTTTACCTGAATGAGAATTTTAACGGTCTGCCCCAGTCCATCCGGGAGGAGCTTAAGATCATGTGTGTGCTCTACACCGAGGATGTGGGGGGAATTCTGGAGCTTGTATTTGATGCTGACGGGTGTCTGCAGTTTCGGACCTCCTGTGAGGAAAACGATTTCTTTTATGATGAGATCGGTAGTGCGCTGAAAATCAAGCAGTATCAGAATGAAAAAAGAGATCTGCTAGAGGCGCTGGAGACCTATTACCGGGTGTTGTATCTGGGCGAAGGCCTGGAGGAATAGGAGGAATAACCAATGATACTTACGATTGATGTGGGCAATACTAATATTACTTGTGGGGTATTCCGGGGAGATGTGCTGGCGGCAAGCTTTCGCATCACCACCAAAATGCCCCGGACATCGGATGAGTACGGCATGATATTGTCCAATCTTCTGGAGCGGAACAGCATCGAAACCTCGGATATCGAGGATGCCATTATCTGCTCCGTAGTGCCGAATGTCATGCATTCCCTGAAGGGTGGACTTGTTAAGTATTTTCATATTACGCCCATCGTGGTGGAGGCGGGAATTAAGACGGGAATCCGTATCCTGACACCAAATCCGCAGCAGATCGGGGCAGATCGTATCGTGGATGCGGTGGGAGCTTATGAGATCTATGGTGGACCGGTTCTGGTAATTGATTTTGGAACCGCTACGACCTACGACTTTGTAGATGAAACGGGATCCTTTATGGGTGGAATTACGGCACCGGGAATCCGCATTTCCGCAAAGGCGCTCTGGGAGGATGCAGCCAAGCTTCCGGAGATCGAGATTAAGAAGCCGGATCAGATCCTTGGCAAGGATACCATTACCAGTATGCAGTCCGGTCTTGTATACGGACAGATCGGTCAGACCGAATATATCATCAATAAGGTAAAGGAAGAGGTAGGCTTAGAAAACGTCAAGACTGTTGTGACAGGCGGTCTGGGACGGATCATTGCCAACGAGACGGACGCTGTTGATGTCTATGATAAGGATCTGACATTAAAAGGAATTTACCGTGTGTATAAAAAGCAGAATCGGAAAATAAAATAGAGATGATAAGACCACTTACAATCGGCAGTGTAACGCTGCCCAACAACTTAATACTGGCTCCCATGGCAGGCGTAACGGACCTGCCATTTCGCTTATTGTGTAAGGAGCAGGGGGCGGGGCTTTTGTGTATGGAAATGGTCAGCGCCAAGGCGATTTTGTACAAGAACCGCAACACTAAGGAGCTTATGACCATTGATCCCCGGGAAAATCCGGTTTCCCTGCAGCTGTTTGGGTCGGACCCGGACATCATTGCGGGAATTGCCCATCAGATCGAGGATCGCCCCTTTGACATCCTGGACAT
This sequence comes from uncultured Lachnospiraceae bacterium, assembly GCA_900316805.1. Lineage (GTDB taxonomy): Bacteria > Bacillota > Clostridia > Lachnospirales > Lachnospiraceae > Roseburia. The sequence goes on along the minus strand of ONEJ01000014.1, from coordinate 2,820 downwards.
CAATATGGGCTGTCCGGTGCCAAAGATCGTCAATAATGGAGAGGGCTCGGCTCTGATGAAAAATCCACATCTTGTGGGAGAAATCGTCCGAAAAACGGTCAATGCGATTCAGAAGCCGGTGACGGTCAAGATCCGTAAAGGCTTTGATGATGACCACGTGAATGCGGTAGAAATCGCGAAAATTGCGGAGGACGCAGGGGCTTCTGCCATTGCCGTCCACGGGCGCACCAGGGAGCAGGGCTATTCCGGAAAGGCCGACTGGGAGATTATCCGCAAGGTTAAGGAAGCCGTTTCCATTCCGGTGATCGGCAATGGGGATCTTCTGACGGCAGAGGATGTGATTGCCATGGAGGAGCAGACCGGCTGTGACGGTTTCATGATGGCCAGAGGAGCCCAGGGAAATCCCTGGATCTTTAAGCAGATCCTTCATTATTTTGAGACTGGGGAACGCTTAGAAAAGCCGGCCTTTGAGGAAGTGGCTCAGATGATCCTCCGGCATGCCGGGATGCTGATAGAATACAAGGGTGACTATGTGGGGTTGCGGGAAATCCGAAAGCATGCCGCCTGGTACACAGCCGGATATCCCAACTCCTCCCACCTGCGGGTGGCCATCAATCAGGTGGAAAGCTACGAGGAATTGGAAGAAATCTTGACATAATGCAGGCAATTCGATATAATACCTTAGTTATTTATGAGGGTAATAAAAAAATATATAGAAAATCGGGGTAAAGGAAATGGATAAGAAGAACATCTTGACCTATGAAGGTCTGAAGAAACTTGAAGATGAGCTGCAGGACCTGAAGGTGGTCAAGCGTAAGGAAATCGCACAGAAGATCAAGGAGGCCCGCGAGCAGGGAGATTTGTCCGAGAACGCGGAGTACGATGCAGCGAAGGATGAGCAGCGTGATATCGAGGCTCGTATCGAGGAGATTGAGAAAATCCTTAAGAATGCAGAGGTTGTTGTCGAGGAGGAAGTGGATCTGGAGAAGATCAGCATCGGCTGTAAGGTGAAGATCCTCGACTGTGAATTTGATGAGGAGCTGGAGTATAAAATTGTAGGTTCTACCGAGGCAAACAGCTTAAAGGGCAAGATCAGTAATGAGTCACCGGTAGGCCGTGCCCTTCTGGGCAAAAAGGTGGGAGATACCGTCACCGTGGAGACACAGGCCGGCAATCTTTCCTATAAGGTGCTGGAGATCCAGCGTTCAACCGTAGAATAATTGTGTAACAGTAAGAGAGGAATAGAAAATGGCAGAACAGAATCAGGACATTAACCAGCTTCTGAAGGTGCGCCGGGAGAAGCTGGCAAACTTGCAGGCTGCAGGGCAGGATCCTTTTCAGATTACCAAGTATGATGTGACCCATCATACCTCAGAGGTGAAGGAACTGTATACCGCACACGAGGAGAAGCTTCTGGCAGGCCGTGCACCGTTAAATACCGATGGTATGGAGGAGGCTGAGGCAAGAGAAGCGCAGAAGCAGGATTACGAGGAGCGCAGAAGCATCATGGATGCCGACCCGATTCATGTATCCATCGCCGGACGTATGATGTTCAAGCGTGTCATGGGAAAAGCATCCTTTGCCAACATTCAGGATTTAAAGGGAAATATTCAGATTTACGTGGCAAGAGATTCCATCGGCGAGGAACTTTACGCTACCTTTAAGAAATCTGATATCGGTGATATCTGGGGAATTAAGGGCTATGCGTTCCGCACGAAGACGGGAGAGATTTCCATCCACGCAGAAGAGATGACCCTCCTCAGCAAATCTTTACAGATCCTTCCGGAGAAGTTCCACGGACTGACGGATACCGATATGCGTTATCGTCAGAGATATGTGGATCTGATCATGAATCCGGAGAGCAAGGAAGTATTTATTAAGAGATCCCAGATTCTTCGTGAGATCCGTAATTTCCTTGCGGACAGAGAATTCATGGAAGTAGAGACTCCGATGCTGGTGGCAAACGCAGGAGGCGCTGCCGCAAGACCATTCGAGACCCACTACAATGCGTTGGATGAGGATGTGAAGCTTCGTATTTCTCTGGAGCTTTACTTAAAGAGACTGATCGTCGGCGGCCTGGAGCGTGTCTTCGAGATCGGCCGTGTATTCCGTAACGAGGGTGTGGATACCCGCCACAACCCGGAGTTTACCCTGATGGAGCTGTACCAGGCATACACCGATTACGAGGGAATGATGGAGCTTACCGAGTCCATGTTCCGTTACCTTGCAGAGAAAGTCTGCGGAACAACCAAGATTACTTACAACGGTATTGAAATCGACCTTGGCAAACCATTCGAGCGTCTGACCATGAATGGTGCCATCAAAAAATATACCGGCATCGACTTTGACCAGGTAGAGGATGATGCTGCAGCCAAGAAGCTGGCGGACGAGCATCATATTGAATATGAGGAGCGCCACAAGAAGGGTGACATCATCAATCTTTTCTTCGAGGAGTACTGCGAGAAGGAGCTGATCCAGCCTACCTTTATCATGGATCACCCCATTGAGATTTCTCCGCTCACCAAGAAGAAGCCTTCTGACCCAGGCAAGGTAGAGCGTTTCGAGCTCTTCATCAATACCTGGGAGATGTGTAACGCCTACTCTGAGCTGAACGATCCGATCGACCAGAGAGAGCGCTTTGCTGCGCAGGATGCCAACGCTGCTGCCGGAGATGACGAGGCAGAGCATACCGACGAGGACTTCCTGAATGCGCTGGAAATCGGTATGCCGCCGACAGGTGGAATCGGGTATGGAATTGACCGTCTGGTGATGCTGTTGACTGACAGTGCTGCGATTCGCGATGTTTTGTTGTTCCCGACG
>ONEJ01000085.1 GCA_900316805.1 uncultured Lachnospiraceae bacterium | reverse complement strand
CCATCATTTCCCAGTGGCCGGTCATGGTGTCCTTGCCGTTGCTGGCCTCACGCATAGCCATGAAACGCCCCAGCGGCTTTTCCACTGCTGCTGCATGGGTAAGGGGCTTTAAATTGGCAAGTCCCAGTTTGGTCAGGTTGGGAATGTCCAGATGCTCTACCACCTGATCGATATGCCCCAGCGTGTCCGCGCCCTCGTCTCCAAATCTGGCGGCATCCGGCATGGCACCGATGCCAAGGGAATCCAGTACGATTACAAATATTCTGTCAAATGGTCTCTCCATATCTATCCTCCCATTTCATACATTTCAGGAACATCCGCCCATGCAGAATTCGCCTTCGGCGAATGGGCGGACGCTGCATATGAAACACTCTACGAGTGTTTCATACATTTCACTATGCGGCTGGTGCCAAGACGGCTGGCTCCCAGCTCTATGAATTTATTCGCGTCTTCGATGGAGGAGATTCCTCCGGCTGCCTTAATCTTCACATTGGAGCCTACATGCTTTGCGAAAAGCTCCACGTCCGCAAATGCAGCTCCAGCGGTGGAGAAACCGGTGGAAGTCTTGATGTAATCTGCCCCGGACTTAGTCACAAGCTCACACATTTTGATTTTTTCTTCCTCTGTCAACAGACATGTCTCAATAATCACTTTCAGGATATGGTCACCGCAGGCCTGCTTGATCTGCCTGATTTCTTCCAACACATAGGCATCATTTCCAGCCTTCAGCATACCGATATTGATGACCATGTCGATTTCGTCCGCACCATTTTGCAATGCATCCTCTGTTTCAAAAACCTTCACCGCAGTGGTGACATTGCCGTTAGGAAATCCAATGACAGTACAGATCTTCATCCTCTCTCCCACATATTCCTTCGCCAGCTTCACATAGCAGGGAGGAATGCACACCGATGCGGTGCCGTATTGAATGGCATCATCGCACAATGCTTTTATTTCCTTCCAGGTGGCAGTCTGCAGAAGCAGCGTGTGATCCACCATTCCCAGCAGTTTCTTTTTATCTGATTCCATGTTTCTCTCCTTTTATCCCTATGACGTTCCTATCATAATAACAAATACTAATGATTCCATATTTTCGCATATTCATACAGTCTTTTTATCATAGCTTCATCTGATACATCTTCATCCATTAAATAATCCCTGAATCCATGATAAGTATGAAATCCAAGCATATATACAGCCATTGCCATAGATAACTGTTCTGATTCTTCTCCTGTCCTAGCAGCAATGTTTTTCAGTTCATCCAAAACGGTATCTTCCGGAACATTTATGCCTTCTCCACGATTTACAACCTTTTCAATAACTTCCGGTAATACCATACACATCTGATAAAATGCATCTTCTTCCCCTGTTACCAACGCATAAAACTGATCCAGACTAACCCTTCTTATTCGTCTGTGAGATACTTTATTCTTATCAACCGTTGTTTCCCACTTGACATTCTGTGACCTTTGAGCTATTGCTTCCACAAGAAAGCATGCACAATCATCATCCTTCAGCAACTGATTCTGCATTTTTATGTATGTCTTACCTGCTGATGCAGAATTCATGGTATTATGCTTATTTTTCATCTCCACATATACATTATGGACCACGTCGCCATCCGGTAATGTCACACCATCTGCATTTTTGTATATCACATCCCAGCCGCCCTCTTTTCCGTTTTCAGGTACATGACAGTTTGTAATATACTGAAATATTCTTTGGTGAAAATATCCGATATCATTGTTATTTGCCTTATCTCTTTGTCTGAAGATTTCATTGCTTACAATCTCATCCCAGGTTGAACGATATACTGTTTTATCAAAAATCAGTTTTATAGGATCAATAATGTTCTTGTTAAAACGCTTAATATCAAATGATTCAAGCTTCTCACCATACTTTTCAATGGTAGCTCTAACATGTTCCGTAAAATCTTCTTCTGAAATGAATTTCAGATTCCATTCCATTATTTGTCCCCCTCCAATGCCTTATGTATTTCTTTTGCAACTTCATATGCCAGATTCACCGGTACTGCATTTCCTACCTGTTTATACTGCGACATAACACTACCACAAAATTCCCATTCATCCGGAAAACTCTGGCACCTTGCATTTTCTCTGACTGTAAATGGTCTTGCCGCCAATGGATGACAACGTTCTGTCTGTTTCTGGGATGGTGATGTTAATATGGTCAAAGATGGCTCGTCCATACTCATTCTCCGCAATATTCCGGTTCTTCCGCCCTCCATATTCCAGCAGCTTTTCATATATGATTTTGCTATATCCGGGTCAATATCTCTCCAATATCCACCTGGTGGCACCAACTCAAATATTTTTCTCTTGCTTTCACCATATTGAACCCCTATACTTTCCGGAACATTCTGCAATACATCTCTCAACACAGGTTTGTATTCGTGTTTCTCCGGAAATTCGTATTTTATCTTACCGGCAAGGTCTTTTCTAATTCCAACAGTCATTAAACGCTCTCTTTTTTGAGCAACCCCATAATCCCAGGCATTTAACACTTCCTTCTGTATTACATATCCGGTTTTCTCAAAAATATCAAGAATTGTACGATACGTTTTTCCCTTATCATGGGTTAACAAACCTCTTACATTTTCAAACAAAAACATCTTCGGTTGCAATTTTTCAAGAAATACAGCATAGTGGTAAAATAAAGTTCCCCTTGCATCCTCTAACCCCAGTCTCTTTCCCGCATACGAGAATGCCTGACAAGGAGCCCCTCCGGACAGCAAATCCAGTTCCCCCTTTTTCACACCAAACAACTGCTCCAAATCCTGACCTGATATATTGGCAATATCATCACATATTACATTCCATTCCGGTCTGTTTTTACACAAAGTATCACAGGCATCCCTATCACATTCCACCAAACCAATTGTATGAAATCCAGCTTTTTCAACTCCCAATGCTAATCCCCCAGCGCCTGCAAATAACTCAATTGTTGTAAACATAACTTACCTCTTATTTCATGATATATTCATTTGTATTCTGCCTATTTTGTTGTCCTTTATTCAGGACTCTTTTGCAGATTCTCCGGGCCAAATCCCATAGGGAGCAGTTCATCCAGTGTATAGGATTTGTACTCCGTCCTGGATTTTGCCAGAATGATCCGAAAACTGTCCGGCCGGCAAAACTCCATCATCACCTGCCGGCACACGCCGCAGGGCGGGCAGCAGGACAATTCCCCCTGCCCTTTCTTTCCTCCCACAATGGCAATGGCCGTAAAATCCCGCACCCCTTCGCTGACCGCATTAAAAAAAGCTGTCCGCTCTGCACAGTTGCTGGGGGTGTAAGCTGCATTTTCGATATTACAACCCTGAAATACCTGTCCATCTGCCGCCAATAGTGCTGCCCCTACCTGAAAATGAGAATAGGGGGCATATGCCTTTTTCCTCGCCTCAAAGGCCAGTAACACCAATCCTTCCTCTGTAAGTCTATTCATGCTTATCCTCCCGGATCAATATCCTAAGGGCCTCGATGGCATTCTCAATGGCTGCTGACGTATCATGCACCTGTTTGTTGGACAGACCTTTTTGGGCCCGCTCCTGATTGGCAACCACCAGAAAGCAGGAGCCCACCCGAACCCTGAGAAAGCTGCCCGCAGTAAACAATGCCGCCGACTCCATCTCCGAGGCAAGGCATCCCATCCGAAGCCATGCCTGCCACTTCTGCTCCAGTTCATAGGAAACCGGCATAACCTCCGGCTCGTGCTGCCCGAAAAAAGAATCCTTGCACTGAACCACGCCCACGTGATAGGGCTTCTGTCCTTTCTCTGCCGCATGCACCAGCGCAGAAGTCACCGTAAAGTCAGGCACTGCCGGATATTCCACCGGTGCATATTCCCGGCTGGTTCCCTCCATGCGGACGGCACCGGTGGCAATCACCAGATCACCGCCCAGGACATTTTCCTGCATGCCGCCACAGGTTCCCACCCGGATAAAGGTGTGGGCTTTGCATTTGGACAGTTCCTCCAGAGCAATGGCCGCTGAAGGGCCTCCGATTCCCGTGGAGGTTACGCTGACCTTCTCCCCCTCCAGTGTTCCTGTATAAGTCGTAAATTCCCGGCTGTCCGCTACCAGCTTCGGATCTTCAAAATACGCTGCAATCTTCTGACACCGCTTCGGATCCCCCGGCAGGATCACATATTTGCCGATATCCTCCGGCCCCACACCGGTGTGATACTGCTTCCCCGATCCTTCTGTATAGTCCACCATAAAAATCCCCCTCCCAATAAAAAATCATTCTTTCGGTCACATTGTATAAGCATAGTATAACACAGAAAAAGGATTTTTGAGAAGATAAATACGCCTTATTCCTCCGGTTTTAACACCTTTTCCAGAAGGTCTGCCAGAGGCTCCATAGAGTTTTTTGCCTCCTGAAAGGTATTGGTCTGGGCTCCCACCTCCACCAGCATGGATTTTGGACAAAAATGCATATTAAAACGATACCCCTTCAGATAAATCTTTCTTGTGAGATCCGGATAATATTCTGCCGCCGCCAGCTGCATTTGAAAGGAAAAAGCAAGGTTATCTGCTATGTAGGGATTTTTCAGATAAGGGATATCCCCCGTAGCCGTGGTTCTGGAAAGCCCGTTAAAAAACATGATCTTTGCCATCTTTTTTCCATTTTGTTCCGTGACAAGGTGTGTACTTTCTTTGACTCCGTCCCGGTGAAGATCAATAACCACCTGAATCGATGGATTCTTTTTCAGTATTTTCTCAATGGCCGGTGCCGCGTTGGAATAGGCGTGGTCACGATCACCCACATCATATTCTCCCTTGTGATGAAGCACCGTGAATCCCTTCTTTTCCAACAATTCTGTCAGGTAATCCCCCACTCCCACCACAGAGGTCTTCGGGTCTTTCTCCTTGGAATCCTTGTATCCCTCCTGGGAATGGGTGTGATAGATCAGAATCTGCGGGCCATCCACATCCATATCAATGGTCATATCCGGATCCAGCAGTTTTTTCACATTCAGCTGGTCACTGCCGATGGTCGTGGTATTATCCACCTGATAAAAGGTCTGGCGCAGATAGTCAAAATCCTCCAGCTTTTTGCGATTGATGGTGACACTTTTCTTATTTTTAGTTTTGGATGCGGTGTCTGTGCCCGTTTCCTTTTCGGTCTCCGGTAGTGTTCCTTCCGTTGCCGAATTTTCCCGGCTTGGGGCAGGAAGCGCTCCGGCCGCCTTCTGATTCTCCGCCAGAATCGCTTTCGCCTCCCGGTTCTCCTCTGCCGCAAGGGTCTCGCAGTCATCCGGCTCCTCCCCTCTGGAATCGTACCAAAGCTGCTCCTCTTTACAGGCAATAGCCGGATACATAGCTGCCGTCAGATCATGATACAGCTTCGGTGTTCCCTCGCCCTGATCTGACAGAAGTCCCGGAACATACTGATTCAGTATGCCATTGTAAAATTTAAGGGAAAGGCTGCCGAGCACCTGATTCAGCCATCCATTCTTCTTCTGCTCGGTCTCCCCATTACGTTCATCCTGTTCTACAAAATTCTGCGAAGGTACTTCTTCCTCCCTGCCCGCTGTCCGGCAACAGGTAAAAAAAACTGCAGACAACACCATCCCTGTCACGATTCCGAAAAAAAATCTGCGTCTCCTCAAGCCATCACCACCTCGAAGCATTATATGACGCCACTTTCCTCCTTATTCCCCAAAAGTGCAACGTTCAATGCCTCTGAGATCAGATAGCCCAGCTGTCTGATAGAATCATCAATATTTTTCGGTGTAACAAAAAGTCCATTAAGCTGCGGGGAAAGAAGCTGCCTTGCCAGATCTCTTCTCTGCTTTTCATCCAGCTTCTGCAGATCTGTGAGGGACATGGCCGTGATCAGTTCTGTCATGGCATCCGCCACAATAGTAGCCGCATCCACAACCGTAGGAACACCCAAAGAAATTACCGGCACTCCGATGCTCTCCCGGTTGATGGCATTACGATGGTTTCCGATGCCGCTTCCCGGCGTAATCCCCGTATCCGTAAGCTGGATGGTTCGTCCCAGCCTCTTCACACTGCGGGCCGCAAGGGCATCCACCGTAATCACCAGCTCCGGCTGTGTCTCCTTTACCACACCCCGTAAAATCTCCACACATTCCATACCGGTCTGGGCCATCACCCCCGGAACAATACCACTGATCCTGCTGACCTCCTCGTCCTCGAAGGCATACTTCCCGTACTCATTCATAATATGCCTGGTGATAAACAGCTGGTCCACCACCCGGGGACCCAAGGCATCCGGTGTCACCTCCCGGTTTCCAAGGCCCACCACCAGTACGGAAATCTGAAGCCCTTTTTTCAGATCCGTTTCCACCTGTTCAAAGGGCAGCATTTTCCGCAGAATTTTCGCCAGCTCCAGGGATATTTCCCGGTGATAGCCAGCATCCTCCTCAATCATCTCCGGTGCTTCGATGGTCACGTAATTTCCCCTGGGTCTTCCCATGGCGTGGGCCGCATTCTCCGTCTCAATTTTCACGGTGCTCACCACGATTCCGTTCTCCTTCGGCTCCTCCAGAAAAACAACCCCGCTAACGGTTCCCCTGTCCTTTTTCAGCCGTTCCTGTGACTCCAGTGCCAGATCCGTGCGGATCGGGTAACTTTCCTCCTGCATGATACCTTCCTCCTCATAATCCAAAAGTTCATGCAGTTATTTTGTCACGCATTTTCTTTATTATTCCAAAGGGTATATGTCATATCCTATGTTTTCGTTTTTTGTTGCGAAATAGTTTACAGAATCATATGTTGGATTTGTGTATAAAATATGAAATATCTTCGATATTGATTGAAGATGTTTAAATTCCTATTTTTCTGTGCCCAAAACACCTTCATTCATTATCGTTGGCAGACAAATCGTCCAGTTTTTCACATTTTTTCTGCCCAAAATATCAGAATTCTCTATCCTTGGACAGAAATGCCACAGATATCATTATACTCAAACAAAGCAGTGGGCGGAAAAGTCTGCCAATTTTTTACTTTCAGGCGGCTCTTTGGATTGGTAGGTTGTAGGTAAAAAAATTACCGCCGGCATGACGGTGCCGACGGTACGTGTATCCTATATCAGATATAAAAACTAAGCAACTCCGTTAACTAATTTTGCTAAACGGGAAACCTTGCGAGCTGCATTGTTCTTGTGGTAAACACCCTTAGAGCATGCACCCTCGATTACGGATGTTGCATTCTTAAGAGCAGCTTCTGCAGCAGCCTTATCCTTTGCAGCAACGGCAGCCTCTACCTTCTTGATAGAAGTCTTAACCTCAGAACGGATTGCTTTATTTCTAGCAGTCTTTGTCGCTGTAACTAAAATTCTCTTCTTAGCAGATTTAATGTTAGCCAATCTGTACACCTCCATATCCTGTTAAAGTTTATTCTTATTCTGCAATGAAACAGACACGGACGCCTCATCGCAAACACACTAGTTTATAATATGACAAGCCTAAGCTTATGTCAATACAAATTTTAAATTTTTCCATAATTTTTTCCAGAACCCTTTTTCAGAAAAATATTTCTGTTCATGAAAAAATTTCTATTACCATAAAATCGGTCTAATAAGTGCTGTCATAGTTCCTTCTTGCACATATGTAATGCTGCGGCAATGACCTGATCCATGTCGTAATACTTGTATTCTCCCAGTCTTCCGCCAAAGATTACCTTTGCCTCTTTGTCTGCCAGCTTCTTGTATTCCTGATACAAGGCGCCATTCTTCTCGTCATTTACCGGATAATAGGGCTCGTCCCCCGGCTTCCACTCCGAACTGAATTCACGGCTGATAACGGTCTTCGGCAGGTCATTGCCCTTTTCGTCCTTGCCAAACTCGAACCACTTATGTTCGATGATCCGGGTCCAGGGAGTCTCACGATCCGTATAGTTGACCGCTGCATTGCCCTGGAAATTCGGCATATCCAGCACTTCCGTCTCAAAGCGCACGGAACGGTATTCCAGAGTTCCCAGCTTATAATCAAAATAGGCATCGATCGGTCCCGTATAGATGACCTTTTCTGCCATGGCATCCAGTTCCTCTTTGTGGGAAAAATAATCCGTGTTCAGACGCACCTCGATGCCCTCCAGAAGATTCTGTACCATTTGGGTATACCCTCCCACGGGAATTCCCTGATAGAGGGCGTTAAAATAATTGTTATCAAAGGTCAGTCTCACCGGCAGACGCTTGATGATAAAGGCCGGCAGTTCCTTACAGTCTCTGCCCCACTGTTTCTCGGTATAGCCCTTCACCAGCTTTTCAAAGATATCCCGGCCCACCAGGCTGATGGCCTGTTCCTCTAAGTTTTGGGGTTCCCCGGTAATCTCCGCTCTCTGCTCATCAATTTTTGCCTTTGCCTCCTCCGGCGTCACCACATTCCACATCTTGTTGAAGGAGTACATATTGAAAGGCAGCGAATACAATTCGCCCTTGTAATTGGCTACAGGAGAATTGGTAAAACGGTTAAACTCCGCAAATTTTGTGATGTAATCCCAAACCTTTTTGTCGTTTGTATGGAAAATGTGGGCGCCATACTTATGGACATTAATTCCCTCAATTTTCTCCGTAAATACATTTCCTGCAATATTTGGCCGCTTGTCAATGACAAGAACCGATTTTCCCTTCGCCTTTGCCTCATGGGCAAAAACCGCTCCGTACAGGCCGGAGCCTACCACCAGGTAATCGTACATATTTTTCTTCCTCTCTCTGAAATCATTTCATACGTCAGCGGACGCCACCGCCTCCTCCACCGGAAAATCCTGCACCTCCGCCAAAGGATGCACTTCCACCACCACCGGACGATCCTGCGTTATCGGAACCTGCACTCATGGAAATGCACACATCATCTCTCTGTTGCCGTCTTTTTACTCTACCGGCTCTGCCGGTACAAACACCCGCTGGCTGATGCCCTGTTCCTCCTTTGCCACAGCTGCCACCGCCTCACGGCAGAACTGCTCCTGGGAATTCACCGCCACTTTTCCTCTCCGGTCTGCCTTCTCGTAATTTCCGTCCGGCTGCATAATTCTTGCCTTCACATTGTCTGCCAGCTCCGTCCGGAGAATATGAAGAGCCTTTTCCTTCAGTTCTTCCTCCAACACCGGGAAGACGATCTCCACCCGGCGGTCCAGATTTCTGGGCATCCAGTCTGCACTGCCCATGTAAACCTCCGTATTTCCATCATTCCGGAAATAGAAAATTCGGCTGTGCTCTAAGAAATTCCCCACAATGGAGCACACCGTGATATTCTCGCTGACGCCCGGAATGCCCACCTTGAGACAGCAAATACCCCGGACAATGAGATCGATTTTCACCCCTGCCGCAGAAGCCTCGTAGAGCGCCCGGATGATTCCCGAATCACACAGGGAGTTCATCTTTGCCACAATGCGGGCTTCCCGCCCGGCCTTTGCATGTTTTTTCTCCCGCTCAATAAGATGCAGGAACTTATCCCGCAGCCAGTAAGGCGCCAACGCCAGCTCATTCCACGCCATAGGCTCCGAATAACCGGAAAGCATATTGAATACCGCCGTAGCATCCTCCCCGATGGATTCCTTGCAGGTGAAAATGCCACAGTCCGTATAAAGCTTCGCGGTGGAATCGTTGTAATTTCCGGTTCCCAGATGGACGTAACGACGGATTCCGTCCTCCTCCCGTCTCACCACCAGCGCAATTTTACTATGGGTCTTAAGCCCCACCAGGCCATAGATGACATGGCAGCCGGCCTGTTCCAGTTTCTTTGCCCAGACAATATTGTGTTCCTCATCAAATCTGGCCTTAAGTTCCACAAGAACCGACACCTGCTTGCCGTTTTCCGCTGCCTCTGCCAGACTGGAAATAATAGGTGAATTACCGCTGACCCGGTACAGAGTCTGCTTAATGGCTAACACATCCGGATCCTTGGCCGCCTGACGGATAAAATCCACCACCGGATCGAAAGTCTCATACGGGTGATGTAAAAAAATATCTCCTTTACGGATGGCGGCAAAAATATCACTTCCAGGCTCAATTCCCGGCACCGGCTGCGGCGTATAGGAAGGATAACGAAGTCTGTCATACCCTTCAATTCCATATATTTTCATCAAAAAAGTCAGATCGATAGGTCCTGCAATTCGGAATATATCCTCATCCGCCACCTTGAATTCCGATTTCAAAAACTTCAAAAGCTTTTTGTCCGCCTTATCCTCAATCTCCAGCCGGATCACTTCTCCCCACTGGCGCATCTTTAATTTGTTCTCAATCTCCTTCAACAGATCAGAAGCTTCATCCTCATCAATGGTGAGATCTGCATTTCGCATGATCCGGTATGGATGGGCGCACAGCACTTTGTAATTGGAAAAAAGCTTGCCTATGTTGCGCTCAATGATCTGTTCCAGAAGAATAAACACCGTGGTATTTTCCTTCCCCGGGATCCGAACCAGCCGGGGAAGAACACCGGGAACCTGAACCGTGGCAAATACCGTCTCTTCACTGTTCTGCTTACTCTTAAGCAAAGCTGCAATATTCAAAGTCTTGTTGCGGATTAGCGGAAATGGTCTGGAAGCATCTACTGCCATAGGAGTTAACACCGGATACACATTTTCCATAAAATACCGGTCCGCAAAAGCCCCCTGTTCCTCCGTCAGTTCCTCGTGGGCATCCATGATATAAATTCCCTCTTTGTTAAGCAGTGGAACCAGGGAACGCGTATAGGTACTGTACTGGGTGCTCACCAGTTCCCTGACGGACTGGATGATGGCCGTCAGCTGTTCCTCTGCGGTCATGCCGGCAATGTCCCGTTTCTTGTAGCCTGCATGTACCATATCCAATAAAGATGCCACCCGCACCATATAAAATTCATCCAGATTGGAGGAGGTAATACTCACAAATTTCAGTCGTTCCAGAAGCGGAATGCTTTTATCCCTTGCTTCCGAAAGCACACGACTGTCAAATTTGATCCAGCTTAATTCCCGGTTATCATAATAGGCTGGATTCGTAAAATCAATTTTTGGTTCCATAGATTTTCCTCTCTTTTTCTAACACTTCATACTGATAAATCCGTTTTTCTTTAAGAACCGGTTTCATACTGTAAACATTTTCAAAATATGCGGTCTTTGCCTCAAACAGCGCCTGCTCTAAGGAAATGTCCTCAAGATTCTCCACGGTAAACACCAGCTGGCGGTCCCGCACGGCAATCCGGATATTTTTGAACTTCTGTCTGTGACTCTGATCCAACGCATTGGCAACCCGAAGAATGGCAGACAACTTGGCCACACACAGATAATCCTCATGATCCAGCCGGTCAGATAACTCCTCGTAATCATCCAGCGGCAGCGTGTTATATAACACCACCAGCGCAACAATTTCCCGTTCCTGATGGGTCAGACCAATAATCTCCGATGACATAATAATATGATAGGCATTTTCCGGGGATTCCGAAAAACTGACAAACTTGCCGCAGTCATGGAGAATGGTGGCGGTTTCCAGAAGAAGTCTCTGCCGCTTACCAAGACCATGCACCTTCTTCATAGCATCGAAAATCTTGATGGAAAGCTTGGAAAGGGCCTCAATGTGGGGCGAATAGCTGTTGTAGTGCAAAGACAGATACTTGGCTGCCGACAGGACATCCCCGTCAAAATCATGGCTGATGTTAAGAAGCTTTTTTCTCTGGGCATAATCATAGGCAATACCATTCAGGATATTGGCCCCCGGAACCCAGACTTCCTTGGGGCTCACATTCATGACCAGCGTCTTAAAAATACACAGCGCCGGAATGATGAGGGGTTCCCTGTCATCCGAGAGATTCAGTTCACTTGTAATCTCCTCCAGCGTCTTTTTCTGAAGCTTATTGATAAACTTAATAAACTTTTCCGATTTGACCTGACACCCCGCTTCTTTCTCATCCATCCGACGGATCAGTTCCGTGGCGTAATCGCTGATGAGAATCACATGATCCACCGGCTCCGTCATGTACATGGCACGAAAGCCCTCCAGCTTCTTGTTCATGTACTCCTCGATCTGTGTCTCGTACATTTTCAGAGACTGTCCCCGGTCTGCCAGAAGATTACGGATCCGCATGATTCCGGCCTCGATATGCTGGGTGATCTTTAGACTTCCCTCCCTGAATATCGTAATCTGCAGGCTGGCACCCCCCACATCGATGACTGCCGCACTGGTCTTTATCATTTCCTCAAATTTTTCCTGCCCCACCACAGATTTGTAGCTGATGAAGCGATGCTCGGAATTGCTGACCACTTTCACACGAAAACCGGTGCGCAGATAAATCTGATCCAGTACGAACAGCTCATTTTCTGCATCTCTTAAGGCAGCCGCCGCATAAACCTCATAGTCATCCACCTTGTACCCCTGCATGATCTGTTTGAATTGGGCAAGGGTCTCGCAAAGAGTCTCCACCTGCTCATAACCGATACTACCGATGCCCAAGGCATCCCATCCCAGATCCTGTCTGGAACGAATATAATCAACTTCATGAAGTTTTTTGCGGCCATTCAGCTCGAAAATTTTAAGACTCACATCATAGGTTCCAATATATATTGCAGCAAATGTATACACTGCCATACGCTCACCTCCTATGTACTTTCCTTCCTTTAGTAGGTTCCCAGAATTTTGAGGGAGATTGTCTCCTCTTTCAAGCCCCTCAGCGCATTCTGCACAGCCTCATCACCAAAGCACCCTTCAAAATCCACGAAAAACCGGTATTCCCAGTTTCTGTTCTGCAGAGGTCTTGACTGGATATTGGTCATGTTGATTCCATTGTAAATAAAATGAGAAAGGGCATGGTACAACGCACCACTCTCATGCTTTACTTCAAAGCAGATACTGATTCGTCCCGCATCTCTGGTATAAATCCGCTCACCGGTCACAATGATAAACCGGGTAGAGTTATTCTTGTTATTCTGGATGGATTCCCGCAGCACGTGAAGACCATAGATCTCAGCGTTTCTGGCACTGGCGATCGCGGCCTGATCCAACCGTCCATCCTCGCAGATTTTCCGGGCTGCCACCGCATTATTACTGAGACTGCATTTCTCCCAATCCCCGTGCTCCTCCAGGAAATCACTGCACTGCATCAGGGACTGCTTGTGGGAATACACACTCTTGATATCGCTCTCTTTCGCCCCCGGCATTCCCAACAGGGCATGATCGATCTTAATGATCTGTTCCCCCACGATATAGTTATCATACTCCACTAACAGATCGTAGTTTTCCGACACAATCCCGGCAGAGGAATTTTCGATGGGAAGCACCGCATAATCTGCCCTGCCATCTGCAATCGCCTCCATGGCATCCTTCCATGTATCCACATGAAAATTATCACAGTTTTCTCCGAAAAACTCCTCCATGGCCTGCTGGCTGTAAGCTCCCTCCAGCCCCTGAAACACAATCCGGGCATTTCGGACTTCCAGCCGGTCCACATTCTGAAATTCCGGCTTTTCCACAATCCCATGCTCCGTCAGAAGCTGGTACTGCTTCTTGCGGCTCATGGCCATGATCTGTTCGAAAAGTTCCCGGATCCCATTCCTGGTAAAATCGCAGGAGGCCTTCTGCCCTAATGTGGTAAGCTTGGACTCCTCCCTCTCTTTGTCAAAAATCTTCTTCCCCGTGTCGATCTTATACTCTGCCACTTCGGAAGTCAGCTTCATACGATTTTCATATAACGCTACGATCTGATCGTCAATCTCATCGATCTCCTTGCGGATTTCCTGTAAATCTCTCATACAAATTCTCCTTGGCTTTCTATACCAATGATTTTATTACAGTTCCTCCCAAAAGGCAAGATATCTCCAAAAAACAGAATCTTATCATTTGATTCAGATGTTACAGTTCACACACCTGCGAAATGTAACATTCAGATTTCCAGAGAGACACACAACGGCCCCCAAAAAGGGGGCCGTGCATAAATCCGTATTTGAAATTTCAGTCATTTACCGGTTGTCCATTCCGTTGTAATCCACGTGTTCGCCTACATATTTGTATGCCGGACGAATGATCTTGTTGGCGTTAATAAGTTCCTCCAGCCGGTGTGCACACCAGCCAGAAATACGGGAAATGGCAAAGATTGGCGTGAAGAGTTCCTCCGGGATTCCCAGCATGGTGTAAACAAACCCACTGTAAAAATCCACATTGGCACAGACATTTTTGAACACCTTACGGCGCTCCATGATCAGCTTCCCTGCAATATTTTCCACGGTCTCATACAGGGAAAATTCTTCGGTCATGCCCTTCTCCACCGCCAGCTTCCTTGCAAAATCCTTAAGAATTACCTCTCGCGGATCCGATAAAGTGTAGACGGCATGTCCCATTCCATAGATCAGACCGGAATGGTCAAATGCCTCTTTATCCAATATCTTATTCAGATACGCCGCAATTTGCTCCTGATTGCTCCAGTCCTTCACATGCTCCTTGATATCCTTAAACATATTCTGAACCTTTAGGTTGGCACCGCCGTGCCTCGATCCCTTCAGGGAACCGATGGAAGCTGCCACAGAGGAATAAGTATCCGTGCCGGAGGAGGTTACCACGTGGGTAGTAAAGGTGGAGTTATTGCCGCCGCCATGCTCTGCGTGAAGAATCAGGGCGATGTCCAGAACCTTTACCTCCAGCTCTGTGTATTTTCCGTCCGGCCGAAGCATAAGAAGGATATTTTCTGCCATGGATAATCCCCTTTTCGGATTCCGGATCATCAGGGTCTCGTCCTTCCGGAAATGGCAGTAGGAACGATAGGAATAAACTGCAATCAACGGAAGCTTGTTGATCAACTCCAGCGACTGGCGCAGTACATTCCGTACACTGATGTCATCCGGGTTGGAATCGTAGGTATAAAGGGTAAGCACACAACGCTGCAGTGCATTCATAATGTTGGAGTTGGAAGCCTTCATCACCACATCCCGGACAAAACGACTGCCCAGATGCTGCATTTCGAACATCACATGAAGAAACATCTCCAGTTCTTTCTCATTGGGAAGTTTTCCGAACATCAGAAGATAAATGGTCTCCTCAAACCCGAATCTTCGTCCCTTCAGCCCCTTTACAATTTCCCTTACATTCACGCCCTGATAATAGAGATTACCGTCGGAGGGAACCTTCTTCCCATCCTCCATGGCATAGGCACAGACGTCGGAGATTTCCGTCAGTCCGGTCAGTACACCCTTTCCGGCAGAATCCCGCAGTCCCCGCTTCACATCATATTTCTCATAAAGACTCGGATCAATGCGGTGATTCTTTAACAACTCCACATGTAGTGTTTCCACATCCCGGCGGAGTTCTCCCATCTCATCAATATCCGGCATTTCCTTCACAATTTCATTTTCAAGACCATTCATCAGTTCTTCCATATCTGCTACCTCACTCAGCCTGTCTGATACATACATCTTTTAAAACACAAAACACCGATTACGCATACATCTTCGTAATCGGTGTTTCTTCATTTTTCTGTATTGTACAACACTTTTACAGAAAAATCAATATTTTTACTCAGAAAAGTTCCAAAAGCCGGCAAATTTTTTCCGCACAGCCATCTTCTCCCAGCTTAGAGGAGTCCAGACACAGGTCGTAGCCGGACACATCCCGCCATTCTTCCCCGGTATAATAATGATAATAGGCCGAACGGCGTTTGTCCTCCTTACGAATCTCCCGCAGGATTTCGCTCTCGGATTTGCCTTCGGAGTAGGAAGCCACATTCTTATATCTGACCTCCAATGGTGCATGGATAAACACCCGCACCACATCCGGCTGGTCCTTCAGCAGATAATTGCCGCAGCGCCCCAAAATGATACAGCTCTCTTCCTTCGCCAGATCCTTGATGATCTTCGCCTGGAAGCTGAAGAGGTTGCTGGTGGAAATATAGTCATCGCTGTCTGCCGGAAGGATTTCACCATTATAAACCTTCTTCGCGGAGGTAATCATCTCCTTCCAGCCGCTCCGCTCATCTGCCAGGCCAAACAGCCGCTCATGAATGCCGCTCACATCCGATGCCCGGCGCAAAAGCTCCCTGTCATAGCAAGGAATTACCAAAAGCTTCGACAGCTTCTGTGCAACGTGGTAGCCGCCGCTTCCCGTCTCCCGGGCAATCGTAATCACTTTGTGTTCCATAACAGCCTCCTTTCAGGCTCCCAGATAAGCCTTTTTCACTCTGCTGTCACTCAGCAGGGTCTTCGCATCTCCCGACATGGAGATCTTACCATTCTCCAGCACGTAAGCCCGATTTGCCACGGAAAGAGCCATTTTCGCATTCTGCTCCACCAGAAGAATCGTAATCCCATCCCGGTGCGGTTCCTGAATAATGGAGAAGATCTCAGAAACCAGTAACGGGGAAAGTCCCATAGAAGGCTCATCCATCAGAAGAATTTTCGGATTGGTCATAAGAGCCCGTCCTGTGGCAAGCATCTGCTGTTCTCCGCCGGAAAGAGTTCCCGCCAGCTGGTTGGACCGTTCCTTCAGCCTTGGAAAATGGGAATAGACCAACTCGATATTTTCTTTGATTTTTGCTTTATCCTTTAAAATATAAGCACCCATATACAGATTTTCCAGCACCGTCATCTGGGCAAATACATGACGCCCCTCCGGCACCTGGGCCAGTCCCAATTCGATAATTTTGTTGGCCGGCACCTTCTGAAGATTTTTATCATCCATAAGAATCTCCCCGCTGCTGGCGTGTAAAAGACCGGAAATCGTATGCAGTGTGGTGGTTTTTCCCGCTCCGTTGGGTCCGATCAGACCTACCAGTTCGCCCTTATATATTTCCATATTAAAATCGTTCACTGCCCGAAGACCACCAAAGGTAATCCCTAAGTGCTTCGTCTGCAGTACCGGCGTTTTCTTCTCATCCATCGTACTTACGCCTCCTTCTGCCGTGCCCGCTTTGCCACTTTTCCTGCAAAATAAGCCTTGATTTCTTTGGGTCATTTCGGAATGTCACACAAAGCAAATTCCTTGGTTCCCATAATTCCGTGGGGTCGGAACATAATCACAATAATCAATGCAATGGAGTACACCAGCATCGGATAGGTAAACATACTCTTTAAGAAGCCGGGCAGTGCATTGACCCAGGCACCATTTTTGATGATATAGTTCAAAATAAACATACCGATAGCCGCCACCACGGAGCCGGTGAGGGATCCCATACCGCCGATGACCACCATAACCACGATAAACACCGAGTTCAGGATGGATCCATTGGTAAAGGCAAAGGTCAGCACCTTATAGAAGCTTACATTGATGCCAGAGGCACTGGCTGCAATCTCATTATCCCGAATTGCCCTTATGATGCGCCCATATTTGGAGCGGACAAACATAAACATGATGATCATACAGATGATAACGGTCACCACGCCAATCCACATGTATTTCATTTTATCATCGTTTGAAAGTCCCAGACCATTGGCATACAAAGAGGAAGATGCAACACCCCGACCCAGTCCCTGCTGTCCGCAGAAAGGAATATTGTTGATCAGATTTACGATGATCATGCCAAAGCCCAGTGTAATAATGGCAAGGTAATCCCCCTTCAGTCTGAGGGCCGGAATACCAACGATCAGTCCCAGCAGTGCTGCCAAAATTCCTGCCGCCAGAAAACTTACGATTACTACTACAAGGATGGTAATAAAGGTTGCACTGCTGATGGACACCTTTCCGATGGTGACCGTTTTACTGAACAAGGTGTAAGGTACCCTCGGATCCGGTCCGATCGCCGGTATTGCCTGGGCCAGATTTTCCAGCACAAAGCTCATGGCAATGGCCGTGATCAGCGCCGTCAGGTTGGTGCCTTTCTTACGCACCGGCCGGTATGCCAGAAGTTCCATTAGCATACCTACGCAGGAACAGACGATAATTGCAAGAATAACTGCCAGCCATCCCGGCAGTCCGATCTTCATCATGAGCGGGATTGTGAAAAACAGCGTGTAGCCGCCCACCATGAGCAAAATTGATCAGCTTGATGATTCCATACACCATGGTGTAACCAAGTGCAATGAGCGCATACACGCTGCCCAGCCGCAGTCCCGTGATCAAAAACTGGATAAAGGTAACCATATGCTTGTCCCCTCTTTCTATAGTATACTTAAAATGATACGAAGAGGAGGGGTAAACACCTCTCCTCTTCAAACTCAGGCAGGAAACGGTTTACTGTGCTTCCAGAGTCTGAATTGCTTTCTTTGTGATGGTTGTATCGCCCTCCTGATAGCTGTAGCCCATCAGCACACCACTCTTAATGGGAGTACCGGTCTCATCGAAGGAGAACTTACCGCTGGCCACTTCGTAAACCACGCTGGTGTCAGAAAGGGCTGCCTGAACGCTTGCTGCATCTACTGCATTGGCTGCCTCGATGGCCTTCTTGTATACCAGAACTGCATCGTAGCCCAGAGCATCGAAGTTGTTTGGGCTTTCCCCATATTTTTCTTTGTAGGAGCTTACAAAGTAAGAGGAAACATCGGTAGCTGCCAGATCCTCTGCGTAGTGGTTAATGAAGTAGAAATCATTGAAGAGTAATGGTATCCCCTGCCGCAGCTCCACTGTCTTCCTTTGCTGCCTGGGAAGACTCACCTGCGGAATCCTGTGCTGCACCGCCGCAGGCCATCATGCTGAGTGCCATTCCAACTGCCAGAAACATGCTTACCAGTTTTTTCTTTCTCATAGATTTTTCCTCTCTTTCTTCATTCTGCCTCAGAACAAAAAAGGGTGCAGCAGCAATCGCTGCCGAACCCCTTTGTCCGTTCCAAGTTCTATGATATGTTTGATGCAGGAATCAAAAGCTGACGCCCCATCAAAGGAATCTGACAGATCAGAAAATAAAAAAGTGCACAGACCATCTCTGCCTGTACACCTTTGTATGATTTGTCCGATTCAATTTAGACACGTTCTAATACTATATTTTTCGTTTGTCAAGAAATAAATTTCGACATTTTTCTATTCTTTTCGCATCAGCTGCCGGCTTTCACAGCTTCCGCTTCGTATTCCACCTGCTCCAGCCGAAGTCCCTGGGGCGGCGCAGTATACCCTGCCAGTTCCCTGCACTTTGCCTCCAACAGGGTTTTCATACTCTCCGGGGTTCGGTCTCCTCTTCCCACCTCGATCAGTGTCCCGGTAAGGATTCTTACCATTCCCTGCAGAAAACCGTTTCCTGTATAGGAGATTGTAAGTTCCCCCTCCTTCTTCAAAAACTCGATTTTGTATATGGTACGGACCGTCGATTTCTTCATATGCTTATTGCCGCAAAAAGAAGCAAAGTCGTGGGTTCCCAGCAGATATCCTGCTGCCTCCTTCATCCGCTCTTCCTCCAGAGGCTTTCCATATTGATAGCAGAACCGTCTCGAAAACACATCCGGTATAGGACTGGTCCTTATCCGGTAGCTGTAGGTCTTGCTCACGGCGTTGTACCGGCTGTGAAACCGATTGTCAACCTCATCTATTTTTGTGATAACAATGTCTTCCGGAAGGTAATGATTGAGATATTCCCAAATCTCCTCCCTGGTAAAATGCTCCTCCAGATGAAAATTTGCCGTCTGACCCAGAGCATGCACCCCCGCATCCGTCCTGCCGGATCCGATCACCTCCACCGTATGACCTGCCAGATTGCCAAGCACCATGGAAAGTTTTCCCTGGATGGTGGCATCGGTATTCTTCTGGATCTGCCATCCCCGGTAGCGGGTTCCATCGTAAGCTACAATCATTTTATAATTCTTCATAAATACTTCTGTTCCTTTCGCGCATCTGTCTGCATAAATCATAAAAGGGTTGACAAATCCCATAATTATGTTATTATTGTTAAGAAATGTTACAAAAAAATTACGTCATTAGTCAGAGTGACACATAATCGTAATAAGGAGATTACAATATTATGAATAAAGCCACCCATAAAAGAATGATTACCTTTCTGTTAGCCTTCACAGTACTGTTTAGCAGCCCTGTTCTGGCTAAAGCTTCTACAAAAGATCAATCTTTGCAAAAAATAAAAAATTGCCAGCTTACCGAGGAGCCGGCTTACACAGAAGACCAGCTTCGTCTCATGTCTGCCATCATTTTCTGTGAGGCAGGTGCAGAATCCTATAATGGCAAGGTTGCCGTAGGTATCGTTGTGATGAACCGCGTGAATTCTGATTTATTTCCCAACAGCATCAGCGAGGTAATTTACCAGAAAGGACAGTTTTCTCCGGTCCGTTCCGGTGCACTTTCCAGAACACTGAAGCTCTACGATCAGGGAAAATTCACTCAGAAGAATCATAAGGATTCCATCAAAGCTGCCCGGCAGGTGCTTGAAGGACGCCGGACGCTGACACTGAACGGAAAAGAAACCAATATGAACTCCTACCTGTTCTTCTCCGTATATCTGAAAAACTGCAGATTAAGAATCGGAAATCATATGTTCCGTTAAAAAGAATGCCTATTCCTTTTGCTTTCATTGAATGGAATAGGCATTTTCATTTACTTTGTCAGCCACTCGGTAAAATCTTCTACAACATAATCCGCCTCTTCGGCATGGTCATCCTTCGGTGAAATATTGGAATTCACATAAAAGGTGTGAAAATCCACCTGCCTTGCCCCATCAATATCGCAGCGGCTGTCATTGCCGATAAACAGGGTCTTGTCCGCCTTAAGATCATGCTTGTCCATTAAGGCCTGGAAAAAACGCTGATCCGGCTTTTTCGTCTGAAAATCCGAGGAGATAAAAATATCGTCAAAATATTGGGAGATCTCGATCAGATTCATCTCATAAGCAGTAAAAATCCTCTGGGCATTGGAAAGAAGATATACCTTTTTCCCCTTATCCTTCAGATCCTTAAGCATTTCGGCAGTTCCCGGATACAGCTTTACATATTCGGTGGAGAGGACGCGGAAAAACTGACCGGCATGTACCGCAAGATTTCTGTCCGCTTCTACGCCCTTTTTTGCAAACAATGAAGAAAACACATCAGTTATCTCGATTTCCGGGGAGGATTCATGGGCATAATGGGGATCACTTTCAAGAGTCATCTTAAGGGAAGCCTCCTTTCCCCTCACTAGTTCCCCATAATGTTTTTCCAATTCATCCGGCTCATAACAGGCCCCATAATAACCGTAAAACAATGCAAGCTTTTCCCAGACTTCTGTATTGCCTTCATCCGTGTGGATATCCACCAGGGTTCCGTACAGGTCAAACACATAATTGTCGTAGGTATCCGGCAGAATTGCCTTCTCAAGTTTTAAACTCATAATCCCTTTTCCTTTCGTATATCCTTGTGCCTTTATATTATCACTTTTCTGCTTAATTAATCAAGGGAATCAGCCGAACTTCCCCTTACAGGTTACGTTGTTCGTTACAGTTCACAAGTATGTGAACTGTAACCCTTGCAACACCCCCCGCCAGACTATATAATAAAATAAGATATGCACAAAGGAGAAACATGAGCATGAAAAAAAAATACTTTGCGCTGGCCATTCTGCTGCTGATTGCAGTCATCGGTTGCAGCGTCTTCTATCATTTTCAAACAAGAATTCGATACAATAACAGCTTCGTAAACGGCAACACCGCCGGCAATCTCTACAATGCCGGACTCTTCTGCGAGAACAGCGGAACCGTCTTCTTTGCCAATCCCGATGACAACTACCGTCTCTATTCCATGGATCTGGACGGACAGAATTTAAAGAAGCTCTGCGATGACACTGTCATGTACATCAACGCAGATTCCCACTACGTCTACTATGTGCGAAACAATGACAGAAACAGCGCCAGCTTCGGCTTTTTCACCTTCGCCAATAACAGTCTCTGCCGTATTTCCAGAAACGGCGGGGATATCGCCATATTGGATCCGGATCCCTGCATCTATGCCACCCTCATCGGCAACTATGTCTATTACCTGCACTATGACAAGCAGCAGGCTACAACCCTCTATAAGGTGGGCATCGACGGAACCGACAAACAGCAGGTATACAACCCTTATATCTTTACCTGCAGTGCCCTGGGACAATACTTCTATTCCAACGGCACGGAGGAGGACGGCGCTCTCTATCAATATGACACCACCACTGACCAGAAGACAAAAATCTATGACTGCAACTGCTATAAACCCATTGTCACCAGCGACAACAATGTCTATTATCTGGATGTAGACCAGGACAATGCTCTGGTGCACACCAACATCCAGGCAGACAATCCCATCACTCTCTCCAGAGACAGCATTGACCTCTTCAATGTTTACGGCAGCACAATCTTTTACCAGCGCTACGACAAAAATGATCCTGCCCTTTGCATGATAAAAAACAACGGCACCGGCTTTCAGATACTGGCCCGGGGAAATTACTCCAACATCAATGTAACCTCTTACTATATCTATTTTACGGATTATAAGACCAGGGAGGTTTTCTGCACCCCCACCGAAAACCCGGGGGAGCTTACGCCCTTCCACCCGGGTGTTATCCAATAAAACTTCGTATCTGTTCAGTACCCTCACAGTTACGAAACAAAAATGCATTTAAAATCGCTTCGCGATGGCATTATTGCTATTACATCATGTTCATACGCACAAAACAGCAAGTGTTTTGTGCTACTCTTAAATAGTTACAAAACTTCTAATTTTCCCACGGCCCCGCCTGGCGTCTGGGTTCCCCGGGGATGCACCTGCAAAACATTTCACGCCAAATTGCGAAGATTTGTCCGGTATCGGATTTCGGCTCCAAGTTTGTGTACATTCGCCAGCCGGACACTTCCGCGGCGGCGTCCGTCCGGGGCAGACACTCTCATGATGCCTTCGCCTAGTACGAGTAAATGTCTCTATCCACAGAGCCTATTGGGCAAGGGAAATACAAACGCGCTTCGCTTGAACGTGTATTTCCCTTGCCCGCTTTTGTAAATAGAGGCATTAACTCTCACACGGCTTGGCATAAATCGAATGTCTGCCCCGGACGGACGCCGCCGCGGAAGTGTCCGGCTGTCGAATGAACATAAATCATCAAAAGAGCCGAAATCCGATACCGGACAAATCAGCAATTTGGCGCGAGTTTTGCAGGTGCATCCCCGGGGAACCCAGACGCCAGGCGGGGCCGTGGGAAAACCCTGACAGCAAGTTTAAAGTCTAGGCAAAATCAAACAGGGACAGCTGGTTGGAATCCGGCAAATCTCCAAAAAGTCCCAGGTCGCTCATCAGCTCGATGGTCGTTTTGGAGACCTTGGTGCGCTCCCGGAAATCATCCTTGGACAAAAACATCCCATCCTTTGCAGCCTCCGCAATGGCAACCGCCGCATTGTCTCCCAGGCCTTCAATGGTATTGAGGGACGGAAGCAGTTTTGTGTCTATGATCTGGAAATGGTGCGGCTTTGACTTGTAAATATCAATAGGCAGGAACTCAAAGCCTCTGGCATACATTTCCTGTACCAGACGCATATCCTTGTAGGTATCCTGCTCCTTCTTTGACAATTCATCCTTTCTCCGCTGGTAATCCTTCATATAGGCCTCCAGCTTATCCTTCCCCTGACACATAAGCTCGTAGGAAAAGCCCGTGGCACGGATGGAAAAATACGCCGCGTAATAGGCAAGAGGGTAAAACACCTTACAGTAGGCAATACGCCACGCCATCATTACATAGGCGGCGGCATGAGCCTTCGGAAACATGTACTTAATCTTCTCACAGGACCAGATATACCAGTCCGGAACCCCGTGGTCAATCATATCCTGCTTCCACTCCGGCCACTTGTCACATTTGCCCTTGGCCACCATTCCCTTACGGACGGCCTCCATGATCTTAAAGGATTCCTCCGAATCCAGCCCCATGCCGATCAGATAGATCATAATATCATCACGGGTACAGATGGCGGTGGAAATGGTTGCCTTTTTCTCCTGAATCAATGTCTGTGCGTTGCCCAGCCATACATCCGTACCATGGGAAAGTCCTGCAATACGGATCAAATCCGAAAATTCCTTGGGCTGGGTGTCAATAAGCATGCCCATGGCAAAATCCGTACCGAACTCCGGGATTCCCAGAGCCCCCAGCTGACAGCCTTCCAGTTCCTCCGGGGTCACCCCCAGCGCACTGGTATTCTGAAACAGGGACATAACTGCCGGATCATCTAAAGGAATCTGCGTGGGATCCACACCGGTGAGATCCTGCAGCATACGGATCATGGTAGGATCGTCGTGCCCGAGAATGTCAAGCTTTAACAGGTTATGGTCAATACTGTGGTAATCAAAGTGTGTGGTTGTAATGTCCACCGTCATATCGTTGGCCGGATGCTGGATGGGGGTAAAGGTATAAATCTGTTCTCCCATAGGCAGCACCACGATACCACCCGGATGCTGTCCGGTGGTTCGTCTGACTCCTACACAGCCCTGCACGATGCGGTCAATCTCGCAGTTTCGCTTATGTACGCCCCGCTCCTCATAATAATTCTTCACATATCCAAAAGCTGTCTTATCTGCCAGAGTACCGATGGTGCCGGCCTTGAAGGTCTGTCCCTCCCCGAAAATAACCTCCGTGTACTTGTGGGCCTTACTCTGGTACTCTCCGGAGAAATTCAGATCGATATCCGGCTCCTTGTTTCCCTTAAATCCCAGGAAGGTTTCAAAGGGGATATCAAAGCCCTCCTTTGAGAGAGGTTTCCCACAGCGGGGACAGATTTTGTCCGGCATATCGCAGCCGCCCCGCCCCGCGTAGGACTGCACCAGCTCAGAATCAAAATCACTGTACTTACAGTGCTTACACAGATAATGAGCGTGGAGGGGATTTACCTCCGTGATTCCGGACATGGTAGCCACAAAGGAGCTTCCTACGGAACCACGGGACCCCACCAGATAGCCATCCTCGTTGGACTTCCACACCAGCTTCTGGGCGATGATATACATCACGGCATAACCATTGCTGATAATAGAATTCAATTCACGTTCCAGCCGCTCCTGCACGATGTCTGGCAAAGGATCTCCATACATTTTGTGAGCCTTATTGTAACAGATATCCCGGAGCATCTGATCGGAATTCTCGATGACCGGCGGACACTTGTCCGGGCGGACCGGAGAAATACGCTCACACATATCCGCAATACGGTTGGGGTTGGTGATCACCACTTCCTCCGCCTTTTCGCTGCCCAGATACTCGAATTCCTTCAGCATTTCCTCCGTGGTACGAAGGTAAAGAGGTGCCTGATCGTCCGCATCCTTAAAGCCCTGTCCGCACATGATGATACGGCGGTAAATTTCATCCTCCGGATCCAGGAAATGCACATCGCAAGTAGCCACCACCGGCTTGTGAAATTCCTCTCCCAGCTTCACGATCTTCTTGTTGATCTCTATCAGGTCCTCATCCGAGGCGACCGCAGAATCCTCATCCCTGACCAGAAAGGCATTGTTCCCCAGCGGCTGAATTTCCAGATAATCATAAAATTCCACCAGTCTTGCAATTTCCTCCTGGGGTCTTGCATTCAAAATAGCCCGGTAAAGTTCTCCGGCCTCGCAGGCGGAACCGATCAGAAGTCCGTCCCGGTATTTCAGGAATTCACTCTTTGGAATTCTGGGTCTCCTGTTGTAGTATTTGATATGAGCCAGGGATACCAGCCGGTAAAGATTCGTGCGTCCCTGATCACAGGTGGCAAGAATAATGGCATGGTAGGTAGGCATCTTCTGCACATTCTCCACAGATGAGCTTCCCAGGCAGTTGACCTCATCCAGGGTCTCAATTCCTCTGGACTTTAGCATATCGATAAATTTCACAAAAATTTCCGCCGTACATCCCGCATCATCCACAGCCCTGTGATGATTGTCCAAAGACACTCCCAGCGCCTTGGCCACCGTGTCCAGTTTAAAACGATTCAGATTGGGCAGAAGGATCCGGGCAAGTCCAACAGTATCCACGATGGTGGGACGGCATTCCATCCCCTGCCTCATGCAGTTTTTCTTGATAAAGCTCATGTCAAAATCCGCATTGTGAGCCACCATCACACAGCCCTCACAGAATTCCATGAACTGGGGCAGAATCTGCTCAATCGGCGGTGCATCGATCACCATGGAGTCGTTAATGGAGGTCAGCTGCTCAATCCGGAAGGGAATCGGCACCTGCGGGTTGACAAAGGTGGAAAACTTATCCGTGATTTTTCCCCCCTGTACCTTGACTGCTCCGATCTCAATGATCCGGTTGTTTTCCGGACTAAAGCCTGTAGTTTCCAGATCGAACACCACATAATCCGCCTCTAAGGACTGATTCCTGCTGTCCGTCACAATATCCTTAAGGTCATCCACCAGATAGGCTTCCACCCCGTAGATCACCTTAAAATCCTCGTTTCCCTCTACCGTGTGGTTGGCATCCGGAAAGGCCTGCACATCTCCGTGATCTGTGATGGCGATGGCTTTGTGCCCCCACTTCATGGCACGCTTTACAATATCCTTCACATCTGAGACGCCGTCCATATCACTCATCTTGGTATGGCAGTGGAGCTCCACACGCTTCACGGCGCTGTTGTCCATACGCATGGTTCTGAAATCCGCAGTTTTTTTGATACCGACAATGGAACCTATGGTCAGATCACTGTCAAACTTATCTATGGTAGCCACACCCTTGACCTTAATGAATTTCCCTGCAGAAATCCCCGAAAGCAGTTCCTTTACATCCTCATTTCTTGTGAATACCTTAAGCACAATGGTATCTGTGAAATCCGTCATGGAAAAAATGATGATGGTTTTCTCCCCGCGAATTTCTCTTGTGTCCACCGTCAGAATCTGTCCGCGGATTACCACTTCGCCAATAGGTCCGTCAATCTTATCGATGGTAATGGGCTCCTCTTCAAAATCCCTGCCGTAGAGCACATCCGGATTCATGGACTTCTTCGGATTGTCCCGCTCAAACTTTCGTCGGAACTCTCCCTTCTTTCCAAAGGAAGGTGCTTTTCTTTCCGCTGCTGTCTTAACTGCCGGAGCACTTTCTTCCACTTTCTTTGCGGTATTTGCGGTCTCCTTTTCTTCCTCTGTCTTTGAATCCGAAACAGGCTCCATGCCGCCTTCTTCTCCCTTGGACTGCAATGCTGCCTTTGCCCGCCTGGCAATCTCAGCTACCTCCTGCTGGATTTGGATATCAGAGTTTTTCCGGTATTTGCTCTCTTTACGCTCCTTAAGTTCCGGCGTAATGATAAAATCCATGCCGCAGCGCTCACAGACCACCTTTTCCAGAAACTCCACAATTTCTTCGGTCCGTTCCCTGGAAATGATGGTATCCTCCATCAAAAGCGTCATGTGCTTCGGCGAATCAAACTCCGTCTGCGCCGTCCGAAGGGCATTATATTCCAGAACACTGTAGGATTCCAGTTCGTCTAAGATACTGTCCCTGTAAACCTCCATCAGAGACTGGGGCGTGTACTGCTCCGAAAGTTCGAAGGATTCGATTACCCGCACCCGTATATCTTTGTTCTGAAAGATCTGGGAAGCGATTTCCTTCTCCAGCTGCCAGATCTTTTTTTTGAAGATCAGTCTCTTTGCACGCAAATAAATGCGAATGTGTGTATACTCACGATTCGCACTGATCTTTGTCACTTCTGCAGTTTCTAAAAGACCCTGCAGCTCTCCTGAAAGCTGCAGGGTCGGAAAAGCCTCTATAAAAGCCTTTGCCATAGTTTATTCCCCCCAATGCTCCAATTCCTGTCGAAGCTCCGAAAGCAGCATCTCCTCAGGCACCTTTCGGATCACTTCCCCATGCTTAATGATCAAACCCTCACCGATACCTCCGGCGATTCCAAGATCTGCTTCCTTTGCCTCTCCCGGGCCATTGACCACGCAGCCCATCACAGCCACTTTAATATCCAGAGAAAACTCCGAAACCATGGTTTCCACCTGATTTGCCAGCTCAATCAAATTGATCTTGGTTCTTCCACAGGTAGGACAGGACACCACCTCGATGCCGCCCTTTCGAAGTCCCAGCGTACGGAGAATCAGCTTAGCCGACTTAATTTCTTCCACCGGATCTCCCGTCAGGGAAACCCTTATGGTATCACCGATTCCCTGATTTAGAATCAGCCCCAGACCTATGGAGGACTTGATATTTCCGCTGATAATGGTTCCCGCCTCGGTGATTCCCACATGCAGCGGATGATCGGTCTTTTCGGCAATAAGTTCATGGGCCTTCACGCACATCATCACATCCGAGGATTTGATACTGATCACCAGATTATCATAGCCCATATCTTCAATGAGCTTTACCTTGTCCAGAGCACTCTCCACAATGCCCTCAGCCGTAACGCCGTGGTATTTTTCCACCAGTTCTTTCTCCAGTGAACCGCTGTTGACACCCACACGTATGGGAATATTCCGCTCCTTTGCAGCATCCACCACCGCTTTCACCCTGTCTGCACTTCCGATATTACCCGGGTTGATCCTGATCTTGTCCGCACCGTGCCGGATAGCGGCAATGGCCAGCTTATAGTCAAAATGAATATCCGCAACCAAAGGAATCGTAATCTGCTTTTTAATTTCTGTCAGTGCCTCTGCCGCTTCCATGGTGGGTACTGCACAGCGGATAATGTCGCACCCGGCCTTCGTCAGCTTATGAATCTGCTCTACTGTGGCAGCCACATCCTCCGTCCTCGTATTGGTCATGGACTGGATGGCGATGGGATGCCCTCCACCGATAATACGATCTCCAATTTTCACTTCTTTTGTCTGATTTCTATTCATACTCATTCCTCAATCTGATGTTTGACCTTTCCTACAGTTCCTGAACTTTCTTGCTTTTCCACCTGTAAAAAGAATGTAACTGTTCAGAACCATGAACAATTACAAAAGAATCAATATTACCCCATGAAAATCTTCCTGATATCGTTGAACATAACGACAATCATAAGAGCAAAAAGAATCAAAAGCCCCACAAGGTTCACCATGCCTTCCTTCTTCGGGTCAATGCGCTTTCCGCGGACAGCCTCCACAATAAGAAAAACCAGACGCCCGCCATCCAGAGCCGGAATCGGAAGCAAATTCATGACGCCAAGGTTTGCAGCCAAAAGAATGGCCCAATTTAACACGTTCAGGAAAGCCCAGTAATAGCCGTCCAGTTTGGCCGATTCCTGAAATACTTCCCCCACATTTTTCACGATTCCTACCGGACCCATTAGTTCATTGGGGGAAACCTGCCCGGTAACCAGCATACGAACACTTTGTATCGTCGTGTAGATCCAGTAGCGAAGTTCATAAAAACTGTTCTTCAGATTTGTGAGGATGCTGCCCTTCTCACGGACGTTCACGCTGTAACTGATACCGTAGAGATATCTGCCGGATTCCTCATCCAGCTCAGGGGTCAGTGTAACTTCATATTTATCCCCGTCCCGAAGATAGGTAATATCCAAAGTCTCCCCGGAATGAAAGGTGGTATAATACTGGATCTCCCTGGCAAAATGAATGGACATATGATTGATCTTTACAATTTCATCCCCTTCCATGATGCCTGCCTCCTGAGCCGGAAAACCATCGGTCACTCCCGTCAGCACCGGCTTATCGTAGCCGATGCAGCTCATAAGAATAAAGGCAAACACAAAGGCCATGATAAAGTTAAAAAACGGTCCCGCAAATACAATACTCATCCGGGCCCACACAGATTTACTGCCAAAGGCACGTTCATCCGGGGATTCCTCATCCTCTCCTTCCATCATACAGGCTCCACCGAAGGGAAAAAGCTTAACAGAATATTTGGTCTCCCCTTTTTGAATGCCAAACAGGGTCGGTCCCAGTCCAAAGCAGAATTCATTCACCTTCACACCATTGGCCTTTGCCAGAAGAAAATGTCCCAGTTCGTGAAATAAAATCAAAATACCAAATACTAAAAATGCAATTACAAAAGATAAAATTCGTCCAGCCACATTACCACCTGCTTCCTATCCGTTCATAAGCTTCTTTCTCAGTTTCCAAAATTTCATCCAGATTCGGATGGTTCTTAAATGTACATTGCTCCATGGCATAGGCAATGATCTCCGGAATCTTGGGATATGGGATCTTATGCTCCAGAAACAACGCTACAGCCCGCTCATTGGCCGCATTATACATGGTAGGCACATTGCCCCCTCTCTCGATTGCCTCATAAGCCAGTGCCAGCCCCGGGAAGGTATCCAGATCCGGCTTTTCAAAGGTTAGAGAAGCAATTTCAAACAAATCCAGCTTCTTTCCCGACAGGGTCCGCCGGTTCGGATAATAAAGGGCATACTGAATCGGCAGACGCATATCCGGTGTCCCAAGCTGCGCCATCACCGCCCCATCCTCGTATTCCACAGCCGAATGAACTATGCTCTGGGGATGCACCATGACCGTGATCTGCTCCGGCTTCACATCAAAGAGCCATTTTGCCTCCATGACTTCCAGACCTTTGTTCACCATGGTGGAGGAATCGATGGTCACCTTCTTACCCATGGACCAGTTGGGATGATTTAAGGCATCCTCCAGCCGGACATGCTCCAGCTCCTTTCTGGTTTTCCCTCGGAAGGGACCGCCGGAGGCCGTCAAAAGGATCCTTTCGATCCTGTTATGTGCATTTCCCTGCAGAGACTGGAAAATCGCACTATGCTCGCTGTCCACCGGAAGAATATCCACCCCATGCTCCTTTGCCAGAGGAATGATCAGATGCCCCGCTGCGACCAGGGTTTCCTTATTGGCTAATGCAATAGTTTTCCCCGCTTCTATGGCCGCCATGGTGGGACGGATGCCAAGCATCCCCACAATGGCCGTCACCAGAAGTTCTACACCCTCCAGAGTTGCCACCTGAATCAACCCTTCCATGCCGGAGCATACCGGAATGGACAGATCTGCGGTGCGGATACGAAGCTCCTTTGCCTTTTCTTCCTCCCATACCGCCACCAGCCGGGGGCGGAATTTGCGCATCTGTTCCTCCAGAAGCTTGATGTTTCCACCGCAGGCAAGGGCTGCTACTTCAAGATCTTTATGTTCTTCCACCACGGACAGGGTCTGGGTTCCGATGGATCCTGTGGATCCCAGAACTGCAATTTTTCTCATAGTTTCCTCCCATTTTTACAAGCAGGCCCGGCAAATGCGCCCTGCGCCTTTGAAGCCTCACGATCCGTAACCTGTGTTACAGCATATGAAGCGCTAGAAAATAAATGATTGGCGCGGTAATGATCATGCTGTCAAAACGATCCAGAATGCCGCCATGGCCCGGGATCAAATGACCATAATCCTTGATATCATAGTTTCTCTTGATTGCAGAGGCCGTCAGATCCCCCACCATGGAGATAAGTCCTGCAATAGCTGCAATCAGCGCTAAAATCCCGATATCCGACCCGGATAAAGCCATAGGCTTCCGGAAAATAAAGCAGTACATAGAGGTCAGAAGCGCCGATCCAAGGACACCGCCTACGGCTCCCTCGATAGATTTCTTTGGGCTTAATTGGGGTGACATCTTATGTTTCCCGATCAAGACTCCCACACAGTAGGCACAAGTATCACAGCCCCAGGAGCAGAGGAACACCAGAAAGGCAAGATAAACACCCCTTTCCAACATCCGGATCTGATACACATAGGACAGCATCACCGCCACATAAAACATGCCAAAAAATACCGCCATCACCTGATCAGCCTTGTATCTGGGATAGCTGAACACATAGATGAACATAAGAAGAATCATAAATCCCAGAAACAGCATCAGAATATCCGGCAGGAAATTCCACTTAAGCTGACAGTAAAATACCACCGCCGCAAGATAGCCGATCACTGCAAGAAGGGATTTTTCCACCTGAAACACCCGGTATAATTCAAACATTCCGATACAGGAAATTACCAGTGTTGAAAAAAGCAGCACAGATCCCCCGGATATGATCAATAGAACCGCAAGAATGACCAGTACGATTCCGCTCAAAAGTCTTGTTTTAAACATGTGTAAGCTCCTTATTCCTCCGTGATGCCGCCAAACCTGCGATCACGATTATTATACGCCTTAATAGCCTCTTCCAATTCCTTTTTGTGAAAATCGGGCCATGGTACCTCTGTAAAGTAAAATTCCGTATAGGCCAGCTGCCACAGCAGATAGTTGGAAAGCCGCTGTTCGCCACTGGTGCGAATCAGAAGATCCGGATCCGGAAGATCTCTGGTATCCAGATAGGAGGAAAACACCTGCTCGTCAATAGCATCCTCCGAAAGCTTCCCCTCCTTCACATCCCCGATCATACGCCGCATGGCGCGAAGCATCTCATCTCTGCTGCCGTAATTAATGGCAATGGTCAGGTTCAGACCGGTATTTGAGGCAGAAGCCGCCTCCAATTCCCGAATCCTCGTCTGGAATTTCTCCGACAGACGGTGTATTTCCCCGATGACCCGCACCCTCATATTGTTTTTCTCTGCAGTTTTAATACAGTTCTTCAGATAGCTCTCCAGAAGCTTCAATAAGGCTTCCACTTCACTCTCCGGACGGTTCCAGTTCTCTGTAGAAAAAGCATAAAGCGTCAGATAGGAAATCCCCAGTTCATCTGCCGCCTGACATACTGTCTCCACATTTTTTGCGCCAATGGTATGCCCGTAATTGCGGGGCATCCCCTTACTCTTTGCCCATCTTCCGTTTCCGTCCAGAATAATTGCAACATGTTTCGGAATCTTCATCGTACACCTCAAAAATTTATCCTGCCAAAAAAGGGACATCTGCCGGTGGCAATGTCCCTTGCAAACATTATACAGTAAGAATCTCCTCTGACTTGGCATCTACAGCCTTGTCGATCTTTGCAACATAGGAATCTGTCAGCTTCTGGATTCCATCCTCAAGATCCTTGATCTCGTCTTCGGAAATATCCTCCGCCTTTCCTATCTTCTTAAAGTGATCCATGGCATCTCTGCGGATATTGCGGACAGCCACCTTCGCACTTTCGCCTTTTTTCTTGATATCCTTGGCCAATTCCTTACGGCGTTCCTCCGTAAGCTCCGGGAATACCAGGCGAATTGTTTTGCCGTCGTTGGTAGGATTAATTCCCAGATCCGAACACATAATGGCCTTCTCGATTTCCTTCACCATAGAAGCTTCCCATGGCTGAATCTGAATCATACGTGGCTCCGGAACACTGACATTGGCAACGCTCTGAATCGGAGACGGTGTACCATAATAGTCAACACGAAGCTTATCCAATACATGAGGATTCGCACGTCCTGCACGGATACCTGCGTATTCCTCCTCCAGATTTGCGAGGGATTTCGCCATCTTATTTTCAAAAACTCCTAATCTCTCATCCATCTTTCTCTCCTCCTGATTTTGGACATTAGACAGTGACCTTTGTGCCGCGGAATTCTCCTGTAACCGCATTCACAATGCTGTCCTTTTCATTCAACCCAAATACATACATTGGGGTTTTATTTTCCATACACATAACAGAAGCGGTCAGATCTACCACTGCAAGCTTCTTGTCGATAACCTCCTGAATAGAAACCTCATCATATTTCTTTGCCTCAGGATGCGTCTTCGGATCGCAGTCATATACCCCGTCCACTGCCTTAGCCAGATAAATCCCCTCTGCATCGATTTCGATGGCACGAAGAACGGTAGCTGTATCCGTTGAGAAATACGGATGTCCCGTACCTCCTGCGAAGAATACTACCATATTGTGTGCAAAATACTTGTTGGCACGATCCTTGGAATAAAGTTTGGTCATGGAACCGCACTCAAAGGGTGTCAGCACCGCTGTCATCATTCCTACAGAACGGAAAATCTCGGAAACATAAATACAGTTCATAACCGTAGCCAGCATACCAATCTGATCAGCCTTTGTGCGGTCAATGGTCTCACTGGTGCGTCCGCGCCAGAAATTGCCGCCACCGATCACAATGCCAACCTGCACGCCGACATCCACCAGCTTCTTTACCTGATTGGCAACCACTGTAACTGTCGGCTCATCAAAACCGGTATGCTTGTCCCCGGCAAGAGCCTCACCGCTGAGCTTCAATAAAATACGCTTCATGCTAATCCCTCTCCTGTTATTTTATTTCCCGTCAAAAAGCCCCTGAACATCTACCTCAGCATAACACTGGGAGCAGAAGCCCTCGATCACGGCACCATTGTTGATCTGTACGGAACGGGACTTGATATTTCCCATAACCACTGCGGAAGTATCTACAACCACCGGTCCCTGTACATCAATGTCTCCCTTAATTGCACCGGCAATGACAGCAGATGCAGCAGAAATATTACCGATGATCACAGAACCGGCACCAATCTTTACCGTACCGGAGCTGACAATCTCTCCTTCGATCTTAGCAACATCTGCAAAGAACTCGGAAGCAGCACTGTTTCCATTGATATTTCCTGTGACAACCAGCTTACCGTTACAGGTAACATTTCCATTGATGGTTCCCTGAATATTAAAGGATCCATCGGAAGCTAAATCTCCGGTCAAAACCGTCCCTGCGGTGATCACAGAGGTCTCGTCTGCTACAGCTCCTGCGTGAATCGAATTCATCGTTGTATCCATTGTTTTCTTCTCCTCATTCATCGTTGGTACCGGTGCACTCTTTGGCTTTTCAGCCATACGGTTCATCGGTGGAAGCTCTGCCTCAAGTGTCTTGGCGGAAGGCGCATCCTCCTGCTTTACCTGATTCAGAAGACCATCCAGCTTTGACAGTTCTGATGCTGCATCTGCCTGCTCTCCGAAAGTGTTCGCAGCCGGAACCTCTGCTGTCTTCTCCGGTCTGTCTGCTCTCTTACTCTTTGGTGCTTCCGTTCCCGGCATCATTTCCTTTGCTGCCTGGGAAAAATCCTCTTTAAAATCCTTAAATAAACCCATCGTGCTTCCTCCATATTATTTTTCTTCAACACTATCAGCATTGATATATTGAATTACTTTTGTATGATCATCAATCGGCAGAATTTCGGCTCCCATCTTCTGAAGAGCTTCAATCAGCGGTCCCAGAGCCTCCACCGTTGTTGACTTATCTTCTCCGTCATGCAAAAGCACAACTGACGTCTTGTAACGGGATACACCCGACATCACATGATCAATGACGTCTTCTGCAGTATATCCAATTCCTGCATCCCCCGCTGAGACATTCCAATCAAAATAGGTAATGTCATGAGCCTTCAGTACACGAATAAAATCCTCCATCGGCACATTGCTGGTCTGGTTGCAGCTTCCACCCGGAAAACGGTAAAACCGGCTTGATTCTCCGGTCAGCTGCTCTATATAATCTGAAATCTGAACAAAATCCGACTCAAAAGTTTCTCTGGAGGCATACACCTGACTATACCGGTTGGAATAGGAATGCATTCCCAGTGTGTGTCCTTCTTCCACAATCTGACTGTACACAGGCTGCATCTCCTGTGAAGAATCACCGGAGACAAAAAACGTTGCCTTGACCCCATGTTTCTTAAGAATCCCTAGGATTCTTCCCGTATTCGCACTGGGGCTTCCGTCAAAGGTAAGATATACCTTGTGAAGATCTGACTTGCCTGCCAGATTATCCGCTGTATTAATCATTGACCGATCCATCTCCTGCTGTGTCTCCACAGACTCCTGATCCGGTGCCTCTGTTGGAAATGTCCGGATATCTCCCGAACCGGATTCCCCGGAGATTCTGTCAATTTCATGACGCAGTTGTACGACCTGAACGGACAGAATCACAAGGCACAACATGGATATGATCATCCAGATGATAATGGAAAGAATAATCCCGGTTTTTATGCGATTAATCCGGTTGCGTCTTCGGCGCTGCTGCCAAAGCTCCTGATCTTCGTTTGTATCCATGTTTTTCCTCCGTCAGGATATATCTCTTTCTATTTTAACATATTTTTGATTCTTGTAAAGATATTTACGAAATCAAAAGGGAAAAGAGAAAAACCCCTGCAATACATAGGCTGCACTGCAGGGGATATGGTTTCTTTATCTTCCCGGGTTAAAATTATGCATTCATCTGTGCGGCAACTTCTGCTGCAAAATCCTCATTCTTCTTCTCAAGGCCCTCTCCGGTCTCAAAACGAACAAAGCTCTTTACGGAAACTGTTGTTCCAACCTCTTTGGATACCTGCTCAAGATACTTGGCAACGGTCTGCTTTCCATCCTCTGCCTTAACGTATACCTGATCTACGAGACAAATCTCCTTGAACTGCTTATTCAGACGGCCCTTGATCATGCCATCGATTACCTTGGCCGGCTTCTGGGATTCCTTCGGATCATTGGCGATCTGTGCACGAAGGATTTCCTCCTCATGCTGCTTGTACTCATCGCTGATCTCAGCCTCAGTCACATACTTCGGATTCAAAGCTGCAATCTGCATTGCAATATTTGTCAGGGCTTCTTTCACTGCATCATTGACAGTCTCGGTCTCAGCCACTACGATAACGCCGATTCTTCCACCGCCGTGCACGTAAGATACAACGCAGCCGTTCTCTGCAGAAGCCTTCTCAAAACGACGAATCTTCAGATTCTCACCGATTACTGCAACCTGCTCAACCAGAGCATCGTTAACAGTCTTGGATGCATCCCCGTTCCATGCCTCAGCCATGAAAGCATCGATATCAGCAGCATCTGTAGCTAACGCCTGCTTTGCAACAGCTTCTACAAATGTCTTAAACTTGTCATTCTTTGCAACAAAGTCTGTCTCAGAGTTTACTTCTACAACTGCAGCAGTCTTGCCATCCTCAGATACAAGAACAGAGCAAAGACCCTCTGCTGCAATACGGTTAGCCTTCTTCTCAGCCTTAGCCTGTCCGTTCTTTCTTAAGAACTCAACAGCCTCATCCATATTACCGTTAGTCTCATTTAACGCCTTCTTACAATCCATCATACCTGCGCCGGTCATCTCGCGCAGTTCTTTTACCATAGCAGCTGTAATTGCCATTTTTTTAATCCTCCAAATTCAAACTGTGATATATCTTATGCCTCTGCCTCTTCAGCAACAGTCTCAACCTCAGCAGCTACTGCTTCCTCAGCGCCCTGCTTTGCCTCGATAACTGCGTCAGCCATCTTGGAAACGATCAGCTTGACAGCTCTGATTGCATCGTCATTTCCCGGAATTACATAATCTAACTCATCCGGATCACAGTTGGTATCTGCAATACCGATCAGAGTAATTCCAAGAGCCTGTGCTTCCTGTACACAGATTCTCTCCTTCTTCGGATCTACTACGAAAATAGCATCCGGGATTCTCTTCATATCCTTGATTCCGCCAAGGTTCTTCTCTAATTTCTCCCACTCTTTCTTGAGAGCGATAACTTCCTTCTTAGGAAGAACATCAAAGGTTCCATCCTCTGACATAGTCTCGATCTCTTTCAGACGCTCGATACGGCTCTGAATCGTACGGAAGTTGGTCAGCATTCCACCTAACCATCTCTCATTTACATAGTACATTCCGCAGCGCTCTGCCTCAGTCTTGATGGCATCCTGTGCCTGCTTCTTGGTTCCTACGAAAAGAATGGTGCCACCCTGTGCAGCGATATCAGAAACTGCATCATAAGCCTCATCAACCTTACCTACAGACTTCTGTAAGTCGATGATATAGATTCCGTTACGCTCTGTGTAGATGTAAGGAGCCATCTTAGGATTCCATCTTCTTGTCTGGTGTCCGAAATGTACACCTGCCTCCAGTAACTGTTTCATTGAAATTACGCTCATTTTACTTACCTCCATTTGGTTGTTTGCTTCCATGTACTTCCGATTAGTGAGCCACCGGGAAGCGTATGTCCGGCACCGGCCACCTCCGTACATGTGATTATTAAACTAAAAGCCTTTGGAATTATATCATACCAAAGACTTTCCTGCAAGAATATTTTATGATTTTTTCGTTAAAATTTTTGCTATTTCTTCATAGGTCATGCCCTTTCTGAAAGAAAAGCTGCCAACCCGGAGGTTTTTCGCGTATCCATGTTCTCCCATATAGATACGGAATTCCTCCGAATCCTCTACCAGTCCCTGATCAAAAAGCTTCCCGGCTACATCTCTGCATACCTCCCCGCTTTTTACGGTAATACTGATTTTCTCCCCAGAACTTTCGGAATCTTCAGTATCTTCGGGATCCGCTGTATTATCCTGCTTAGAATCTGTTCCATCGTCCGGTGTCACCTGAGGTTCTGATGGTTTCTGGGTTTCTGACACAATCTGGCTTTCCGGAACATTCTGGGTGTCTGAGTTTTCTTCTGTATCAGGAGTATTCTGACTTTCTGAAATGGTCTGGGTTTCCAGAAGTTCCGTCATCTCTTCCTGCATGACCATGCCAAGCTCGGATGCCCGCTCCATGACCTTTTTGTCGGTCATGACTCCACCCTTTGCTTTCAATGCGATCATAAAAATAACTACGGTCACAAGAATGCCCACACCGCATCCTCTGAGATAATATTTAAGCTTCACCTGTCTGCTCCCCTTTGTATAAACCAATCACCAGCCGCACCTCGCCTAAGCCAAGTCCCAGCTGCCTTGCGATTTCAACATCCGTCATTCCCTGCCTGCAAAGCTTCAGAATCCGGTCATTATGGTTGCCCGGATCTTCCTCTGTCTGCTCCGCATCCTCTTCTTTTACGGATTCCTCTTTCCGCTCTGCCCGAAACTCAGGATCGGTTTTCTGCTCAATATCCCGGGCTGCATCCACCAGATTCTGAAGCACTTCATGCTCCGTTGTCTTCATAGTATCCGAAAACTGCTGAAGACTGGCAGCGAGCTCTGTCAGTTCTTTATGTTTATCCTCCAACATATCATAGAGAAAAAGAATTTCATTATGGGTCTTATTCATGGTCTCT
The DNA here is from genome assembly GCA_900316805.1 of uncultured Lachnospiraceae bacterium. Lineage (GTDB taxonomy): Bacteria > Bacillota > Clostridia > Lachnospirales > Lachnospiraceae > Roseburia. The sequence continues at coordinate 44,013 of ONEJ01000085.1, read as the reverse complement.
ATCACCGTATTGGAATACTCACTCACCGCCATGATTTTCTCATTGGATTCCTTTTCCAGCGCACGTTTTGCAATTTCAAGAGTATCGTCTGCCAGCTCATCGATGGCATCCTCAATCTTTGTATCTGCATCCCTCAGTTGTCTGTCCACGATCATGTTCAGTTGTTTTTCACTGAGTCCTGCGATTTCCTCCATCTCCTTATTGGTAAGTTTCTCCTCCACAAAAAAGCTTCCAAAAATGAAAATGATACCCACAAGAATCAGTGTAATTTCTATTCCAGTCATATTCTATCCTCAAATCTTTATATCAAAGCCTCTGCTCTCCTTTCGGACGACCCGTCCCGCATCCGGCTTCTTCTTTTCTTTCTTTCTCACATTCCCCTGAGAACTGTAGTTTCCCTTCCCCTCATCCTTCGCATCGGCATCGTTGTGAGTCCGGTCGCTGCCCTTAGAATCCGTCACCTGATGTCTTAAGGTATCCTCCCGTTGATCCACCTGATTTTGAATATTCTGCTGATTTGCCAGCGGTCTGGCATCCTCCATATGCCGGATATGCTCCACATCACCGGTTCGTTGTATCATTGCATAATTAATCGGTCCGATTGCCATAGCCCTCTCCTAATCTGTCAAGATATTCATGTACGGTCCCATCTTCTTTCGCATTTTCAGCAGAGCCTTGGTATGGAGCTGTGATACCCTTGATTCCGACACAGAAAGAATCTTACTGATTTCCTTCAGGGTCATATCCTCATAATAGTATAATTCGATGACCCGTCTCTCCTTCTCCGTCAGAAGTCCCAAGGATTCGGCAAGCATGGTTTTCAGCTCTGCCTCCTCCACCACATCCTCCGGTCCCGAAAACCGTTCATTGCTTCCCGGCTCGAAGGAAGGCTCCGGCCCGTTTTCCTCGAATTCATTCAGTGAAACAACATTGGTAACCTTAAGCTGGGACTGCCAGTCACACAGCTCCTCCCCGGAAAGTCCAAGCTCCGCTGCCAGTTCCTCATCGGTAGCCGTTTTTCCGGTTCGCATTTCTACAGCCTTAATCGCCTCATCCAGCTGACGCTGGCGTTTCCGCACGGTTCTTGGAATCCAGTCCATTTTGCGGATCTGATCCAAAATAGATCCCCGGATTCGAAGGCTGGCGTAGGTTTCAAATTTCACATTTTTGGTCAGATCAAACTTATCTATTGCATCGATCAGACCGAAAATACCATAGCTGACGAGATCCTCGTACTCCACGTTACTGCCCAGATACATGCTGAGCCGTCCCGCTACCAGCCGCACAAGCTGGGAATATTCAATGATCAGCCTTTCCCGCAACTGCTGGGTCGGTTTTTTCCGGTATTCATCCCATAGTTTTTCTTTATCAACAGCCTTCATCTAACCCACTCCAAGTTACTTGTTCTCATCACCATCATCCATCTCCCCGGAATGCTCCCGGGAACCGGACTGTTCCCCCTCAGTGTCCTGTCTCTCTTCTCCATCCTCATTCTTTGCTGCCTGTTCCTCATTCTCCTCCTCCATCTCCGGAAAATTCTTATCCAGAATCAACTGGACAATGCAGCCCAGAACATAAAAGATCATGAGCACCACCAGAAGCTGCCAGGTAAAGTGCCAAAGGGTATAATGACAATAAATAGATGCAATACAGTCAATCAACCCGGCTGTCAGCATAATAAGCGCCGGCACTGATTTTGTCTTCATTACGTTCTCCTATATTACCTTGATTCCTCTGCCAACAGATTTGATCAGAAAATCTCCATTTAAGCAGTTAAGCTCCACCGTTCGTCCATAATTCAGTCCTGTATCCTCAGCAACCAGTGGAATCTGCAGTTCTTTAAGAATCTGCTTTGCAGCCTCGGCATTGCGTTCTCCCACACTTCCAATAGAAGATGCTCCGCTCAATTCAAACATACTGGCGCCCCCTGCAATTTTGGCAACCAGTTTCCGCTTCGCGGCTCCGGCCTCCAGAACCAGACGAAGCAACTCCCGTATTCCGGTATCCCCAAACTTGGCAATATTGGTATTATTTTTTAGTTTTGTGCTGTCAGGCAGCATATAATGGACAAGTCCCCCAATCTTCGCAGCCGGATCGTACAGAGTCAATCCGATACAGGAGCCAAGACCGAGTGTTGTAAGAGTATCCGGAGCCCGTCCGATCTTTAAGTCTGCCATACCGACTTTAATGATCTCTCCCATCTTCTCTGTCTCCTATAATGTAATTCCCAGGGAGGACAGGATTTTACCATAGGAATTTTCCTCCGGCATCAAAATGAAATAACCGCTTATCATCTGTTCATCCCCAAACTCTGTCTCGATCAGCAGCGCATTGTTGCCATACTGCCCAAACTGGATAGCCGGCACACTCAGAATGGCTGCCGCCATATCCACCGCAATATACGGAACCGATGGCGCAATGGTCATATTGGTCATACTGGAAAGCGCGGAAAGATACGATGCCGCAATGATGTTTCCAATCTCTTTTAAGGCCGACAGTTCCATTTCACTGAAGGGATCATCCTTTCCGGAAGAAGTTCCCATCAGCCGGCCCACCAGATAATGGGCGGAATCCATCCGCATGAGAAACATCATGCTTCCCGATATGTCATGCGTCACCTCCAGAAAAATGCCTACAATGATCTCATCCTCCGGACAGATTGCCGATCCAAGCTCGGAAGCCTCCATCAGTTCCACCTTAGGCACATGCATATCTACCTGCTCATTGATCATGCTGGCTAAGGATGTCATCGCATTTCCTGCGCCGATATTACCCAGTTCCCGCAGCACATCCATGTACATTTCATTGACATGGTCCAGTGTGAAATTTTCCATACGTTCCTCCAATAACCATATATAGTGAGGCAGCACCTGTAACCAAAACGACTTCCTCACTATATATCCATCATTCCTTATGCATTATCCTTCTCATCAATGATTGCATTGATTTCGAAGAGGGAAATCAACTGATCTCCGTTCTTTCCGATTCCGTTGATAAAGGTCTCCCGCCCATAGCTTGAGGTGATATTGTTGGTCTCAATCTGATCTTCTGTAAGGTTGACCACCTCGTTGACAGAATCAACCATCACACCGAGAGACCCCTTCTCCTCAATCTTAAGAATAATGATTCTGGAAGCACCCGTTTCTACATCCTCCTCCAGTCCCATCTTCTTACGAATGCTCATTACCGGAACGATTTCGCCGCGCAGATTAATGATTCCCTTAAAATAAGGCTGCGCCTTGGGAACTCTTGTAATTTTCTGCATACGGACAATGTTGTCCACATAGCTGATGTCGATTCCGTACTTTTCGCTGCCGATCTGAACAACGATATACTGTGTTACCTTCTTATCCCTGCTTTCGACTGTCTCTATTTGATTCAATGCCATATCTTTCCCCCCATTACATCAATGTATTGACGTCAAGAATCAGTGCAACCTCACCATCTCCAAGAATGGTTGCGCCGCTGATCAGCTTGTTGCCGTTAATGTATTTGCCAAGAGATTTGATAACAATCTCCTGCTGTCCCATAAGATCATCCACGACAAGTCCCACCTGACTGTCTCCGCGCTTCACAATAACAACTGTAAGTTCTTCCGGATCCTCTTCCTTTGGTTCAATGTCCAGAAGCTTGTCCAGACGGATCAGCGGAATCACACAGCCTCTGAGATGAATAACCTCTTTTGCCTCCACATACTTGATATCCGTAACCGGAACACTCTCAATATTTGCAATGGATGCCAGGGCAATGGCGTATTTCTCATCCCTGACAATAACCATCAGGGCCTGAATAATGGCAAGTGTCAGTGGAAGCCGAACCGTAAAGGTTGTTCCCACCCCCAGCTTCGTGCGAACCTCTACGTCGCCGCCCAGCTGCTCAATGTTGGATTTTACAACGTCAAGTCCAACGCCTCGTCCGGAAATATCGGTAATCTTGTTCGCCATGGAAAAGCTTGGCATAAACAAAAAGTCAATGATTTCCTTCTGGGACATAGCGTCAGCCTGCTCCTGGGTCACAATTCCCCTCTTGATAGCCTTACTCTTGACCGCCTCTGTATCAATACCATTACCATCATCTCCCACCTGGATGATGACATTGTTTCCTTCCTGGTAGGCATTTAAGAAAATGCTTCCTACCTCCGGCTTTCCTCTCTGGATACGAACCTCCGTATCCTCAAGTCCATGATCAGCGGAATTGCGGAGCAAATGCTGCAGCGGATCCCCAATCTGATCCACAACGGTACGATCCAGCTCAGTGTCCTCACCGGTCATAACCAGTTCCATCTTCTTGTTCAGGGTTCTGGAGAGGTCACGAATCATTCGCGGGAACTTATTGACAACGCTCTCGATTGGCACCATTCGCACTTTCATGACAGATTCATGAAGGCTTGTGGTAATCCGCTCCAGATATTCGATCTGCTCATGGAAGCCCTGATTATTAAATCCACCTTCCTCGGTTGAGCTGATAGATACCAGACTGTTCTTTGCAATGATCAGCTCAGAAACCTGATTCATCAGGGCATCCAGCTTCTCAATATCCACACGGACCGTCCGGCTTGTGGCCGGCTTTCCACCTGCCGGCTTCTTGGCAGGTGCCTGTGCCTCCGGTTTCTTTACCTCCGGCTTCGTTTCCACCGGTCTGGTGGCAGCTGCGGCTGCCGGCTTCGTTACTTCCTTTTCCTCCTTCGAAGAGAAATCCGTCAGTTCCTCGCCCACAGCATCCTCGATCTCCGATACGTTTTTACCGGCAAAGAGAACCTTATCCAGCGGTTCCAAAGATCCAACATAAAGACTGAAGTCAAATTCGAACTTCTCATCCTCGATATCCTGAGAGCTTGGACGGTAAACAAGGATTTCTCCAATCTCTTCCAGTGCCCGGAACACAAGAAACGCGCGAGCTGCCTTTAAAAGACAGTCATTGCGGATGAGTACGGTAATTCCGTAAATATGTAAACCGCTGTCCTTAGCGGTCATCACAGCGGCCCGCTCACTGTCCGTCAGATCAATCTTCTTGTACTTACGTTTATCGGAGTCATCGGCAGCAGCCTCTTTCTTGGATTCCTCCTTAGGTGTCTCCGCCGTCTGCGGTTCTTTTCCCTCTGCCTTTGCAAGGAAATTATTCAGTTCCTTAATGATGACCTCATTGTCCTCTTCGCCCTCATCAGAGCTTGCTTTGATATTATCAAGATATCCTTCAATGGCATCCAGACATTTGAAGAGAAGATCGATCATCTGGCTGTCCACCTTGATGGTATCGTTTCGAACCTCCTGGAACACATTTTCCATATCATGGGTCAGATGCTGCATTCTCTTAAATCCCATGGTACCGGCCATTCCCTTTAATGAATGAGCCGCACGGAAAATCTCATTGATCGTGTCCTTATTGTCCGGTTCCTTCTCAAGCACCATAATGCAGTCACTTAATGTCTGCAGATGCTCTCCGCTTTCATCGATAAAAATCTCTAGATACTGGCTTACATCCATGTTATTTTACCCCCACATTCTTTGTGATTGTTTTCGCAACGTCTGCAAGAGATACCACCTCATCCACCAATCCTGCTTCCGCAACAGCTCTCGGCATACCATATACCACACAGGACGCTTCGTCCTCTGCGATCACATGCACCTGTCTGCTTTTGGAAAGAGTCCGTATCCCATTGGTTCCATCGCCCCCCATGCCGGTCAGGACAACGCAGACGATCTCATCATATCCCGCTTTGGCCAAAGACTCATACATGACATTGGCACAAGGTCTTAAGCCCCCGATCGGAGGCATGTCATTCAGTGAGATCCGGTGAACCCCGTCAGTTCCCCGTACCACCTCCATATGACGGCCGCCCGGTGCAATATAGACATGTCCTTTTTCCACAGGCTCCCTGTCCACTGCTTCTGTCACTGTGACAGTACTGAGTTCATTGAGCCTGTCAGCCATGGACTTTGTGAATCCCGCCGGCATATGCTGCACCAGCACGACAGGTGCATCCAGATTCTTCGGCAGGTAAGGAATCACTCTCTGCAGCGCCTTGGGACCACCTGTCGAACAGGCAAGTGCTACCAATTTGTTTCCCGCTGTGGTTTTCTTTCGTTCCCTTACGTTTCCTCCCGTAACCCGCGGCTTCCCTGAGGGTCTTCCCGGTTTTCTGCCTGCCTTGGAATCAAATAACGCATTCAGAACTGAGATAAGATTCGACTTAAACTCCTCTCCCTTAGCCTCTATGACATTAGTTGGTTTCTGAATGAAATCGATGGCTCCCCGCTCTATAGCAAGAATTGTAACATCCGCCGAGTTTATGGTACTGACCACCACCACATTCGCCTGAATATGCTCCTTCCGGAGACGTTCCAGAAGTTCCAGCCCATTCATGCGCGGCATATTGATATCCAGAACCACTCCGTCATAGTTCTTTGTCTTCAGCTTCTCATAGGCTTCCAGACCATCTCTACAGTAATCCGTTGCTTGATAATCAGATACTGTATTAATTATATCACACATGATTCTTCTCATAAGTGCAGAGTCATCAACTACTAAAATGTTTTTTTTCATTTTCTACCCTACTTCTTTCTTTCGAAGCTTTCTTTCTTCCTCAAAAACAAATCGAACAATCTTTTCCCGCTTCTTCAGGTCACGGAAAATAAATTTCACACGCTGAATATACATATTCCGGTTCGTGGGATGCTCCATAGACGCAACCACCTGACTCACAAGAAAGAGTCTTTCTTCCATACTTTCATTTTTCAGCAGAAAGGTGACAAGAAGATACTTTCCTCTCTCAAGCATGCGTTCGGTGGAAAAGCGAATTCCCCCGCCGCTGATATCCTGTGTCACCCCCTTATAAGCCTTCAGTTCCTCACGCTGGTTAAGTGCCGCGTAAATTTCCTCCTTTGTCTCCAGCTTTGCCATTTCCTCCGTGATCTCATAATACTGGAGAGGGATCATGTAATTGATCCGGAAAAACTCTCTTCTTTGAAACTTCTCCGGCGCTGATGTGATCCGAACCGAAAGAAAAAAGAGATTTTCCTCTTTATAACGTTTCTGCACCGTGCCGTTGCACTGGTACATGCCCCCCTTCGTGTAAAAGATAAAGTGGCACTCTGTCCCTACCGGAAAAACAATCATCTTTCCCCCGCTGATGGGCATTGCAATCTCAACATCATTCTCCGAGGTCTGATCGCAGACACGGCTCTGATAGAGCAACGCCTGATCTCCGCCATTTTCCTCCCGGTTCATCTGACGAATGAGCCTGATATCAATTTTATCTCCCGGCCGGAGTACATTTGATAACTTCATACAAAATTCCCTACTTTCTCCCCTGTAGTAAACTGGAAAACATCTGTCCGATTCCCCAGCGTGGCCTGATCTGATTGTGGGTTCCATTCAACAGATTCCCCGTAAGCACCTCAAAAGCCTTTGCGGACTTCGCCCCCGGATCCATCATAGACACGGGCTTTTGCTGCCGCACCGCCTTTTCCAGAGCTGCGTCCTGCGGAATCATTCCCAAGTAATTTAAGCTTCCGTGAAGGAACTTGGAAACCACGGAATTCAGCTTATCGTACACCGCCTGTCCCTCCTCGGTGGAAACCACCCGGTTGGACACGATATGAATCGTCGTTCCCTCTCCCTGAAATCCCGGATTCCGGTAAAGAGTCTTAAGAAGAGAATAGGAATCCGTCAGGGAGCTTGGCTCCGGTGTGGATACAAGAAGCACCTCCGGACTGGCCAGCACAAATTCCAGCACCTGATCCGAAATTCCTGCCCCTGTATCTATAATAATAAAATCTGCCAGATCATTCAACTCCTCAATTGCTTTTACAAGGTACAAAATCTGGTTCCGATCCAGGTTGTTGAGTCCCATAATTCCGGAGCCCCCGGAAATAAAACCGATATCCATAGGTCCCGGTGTGATCACCTCACGAATGCTCTTACCCCGGTAAATAAAATCCGAGAGATTAAAGTGGGGAATCGCCCCGAACATGACCTCCACATTGGCAAGACCAAAATCCGCGTCAAAGATCAATACCCTTTTTCCCTGCCGTCGGAGCTGCACCGCCAGATTGACCGACAGGTTAGATTTCCCAACCCCGCCCTTTCCGCTGGTAACGGTAATCACTCTCGCACTGCTTCTTGCCCCTGCATTATGCATTTTTATCACATTTCGTAGCTGCTGTGCCTGATCCATTAAGAATTGCCTCCTAGTAACTGCTTTACAATCTTTTGCGTATCAAAAACCTCAATGTCATCGGGTACATTCTGCCCGTTGGTGGCATAGGACAGATCTGCGCCGGAATACAGCTTCACATTCAGCAGGTTTCCATATGCAGTGGTCTCATCCAGTTTGGTAAATATCAGCTTGTAATCTGCAATCTCGTGGTATATATCCACAATTTCCAAAAGATCCCTGTATTTGGTGGTGGCAGACAGCACCAGATAGGTTTCCCTCCGGTATTTGGAGTCCCCCCCTTCCAGAAGATTCTTGATATCCCCTCTCTGGGACTCATTTTTATGGGAAAATCCGGCAGTATCCACAAACACCAGATCATAATCCTCAAATTTTGCTATGGCAGCATTTAAATCCTCAGGGGAATACACAATTTCCATGGGTGCATCCAGAATATTGGCATATACCGCCAGCTGCTCCGTTGCCGCAATCCGGTAGGTGTCCGCCGTGATAAAAGCAACCTTTCTCTCATATTCCACCTTGTACTTGGAAGCAATTTTGGCAATGGTTGTAGTCTTTCCAACTCCCGTGGGACCAATGAAAAATACCACATTCGGCTTTTCCCCGGAAAGATCAATGGTTCTGGGCTGACCAAACCGAAGGATCAGCTTCTGGTAGACGTTGGAGAGAATCGTATCCACACTGCTTCCCCGCCGCATAAATTTTTCGATTTCATCCAGAATCTGATTGACATATTTCTCATTCACTTCGTTTTTGACAAGGGTATTATAGAGAATCCGGACAAAATTCAACTCCTCTGAGGAAGGTTCCTGAAGGACCTTCTCCTTCCTATTCTCTTTCCTATTCTCTTTCCTATCCTCCTTCGGAGCTGCTCCCAGCGTTTTCTCCAGCCGGTCAGACAGATCCTCCAGCCTCTGCTCCAGCTTGCTTTCACTCTCCTCAGCCGGGACATGATTCCTTTTGGTTCCTGCAGGAACCAAAGGTGCGGGAGCCGGCTTCTTCTCCTGTCTGGGAATTTCGATTTTTTCATCTGCTGCCAGATTGATGGCTCCATGGCCTTTTTCGGTATTTTTGGGCATATTGTGAAGCTGCGAAGCGAAAGACTCCCGCTCCTCCATGGCAGCCGTCACCTCATAAGTGGAGCTTTTGAAAGCACGGAACAGACCCTTGGGCTTGACTTCCTTTACATTCATGATCACTGCCCCGGAGCCGAATTCACTGCGCGCCTTCTCAATAGCCTCTTCCTTTGTTTTTCCCTGAAATTTATTGATTGTCATTTATGCTGTCACCATCCCTACCGACTGCAGTTCCACATCCGATTCCACCTCATTGTAGGATACCACAATCAAATCCTTGAAATAGTCCTCTGTCAGTTTTTTAAAATACATCCGCACAATGGGGGATGTAACGATGATGGGGTTCTTGCCTAGGCTTTCTAACTTCTCGGTCTCTGTTCCCACAGAATCCATGATTGCCCTTGTCTTCTCAGGATCCAGGGTCAGATACGCTCCCTGCTCCGTCTGCTTTACCGAGGACATGATCTCCTGTTCCACCTTGGGGTCCAGCGTAATGACCGATGTGATTTCATTGGCCGGGAAATACTTGCCGGAGATGGCAGGCTTTAAGCTCTGCCTTACATACTCCGTCAACACATCTGTATCTCTTGTGGTCTGGGCATGATCTGCCAGCGACTCGCAGATAGTGAGAAGATCCCGGATGGAGATGCCTTCCTGCAGCAGGTTCTGCAGTACCTTCTGGATTTCACCCAGCCCCAGAAGCTTCGGCGTCAGCTCATCCACCAGCACAGGATTGGATTCCTTCAGATTATTTACAAGGTTCTGTACATCCTGTCTGGTAAGAAGCTCAGCAATATGGCTGCGGATCACCTCCGTCAGGTGGGTTGCAATAATGGACGGTGCATCCACAACCGTATAACCCAGACTTTCTGCCCGCTCTCGCTGTGCCTCCGTAATCCAGATGGCCGGCAGATGGAAAGAGGGCTCAAAGGTAGGAATACCGGTAATCTCCTCCTCCACATAGCCCGGATTCATGGCCATATAGTGGTCAAAGAGAATCTCTCCCTCCGTGATCTGCACGCCCTTGATCTTAATGATATACTGATTCGGATTCAGCTGGATGTTGTCCCGTAATCGGATAATGGGAACCACGGTTCCCAGTTCCAAGGCAATCTGTCTTCGTATCATCACCACACGATCCAGAAGGTCACCTCCCTGATTCACATCTGCAAGGGGAATGATACCATATCCAAACTCCAGCTCGATGGGATCTACCTGCAGCAGGGAGACCACATTCTCGGGCTTTCGGATCTCTTCTGCCTCCGTCTCCGCCTGCTGAACCTCCTCCTCGATGGATTCCTCCCCGATATCTTTGCTGATACTCCTTCCCGCAATGAGAAAGGCCACACCCAACGCCACAAAAAGCACCGGGTTTAAGGGAGTGGCAATGCCGAGGAAAATGATCACTATTCCTACAATGTAGAGCACCTTCGGGATTCCAAAGAGCTGCTTGACCAGAATCCCGGAGAAGTCTGCCTCATTGGAGCCCTTGGTAATCAGGATACCGGTAGCAAGGGAAATCAGAAGGGACGGGATCTGGGAAACCAGACCGTCACCGATAGTCAGAAGTCCAAACTGCCTGATGGCATCCCCGAAAGCAAGTCCCTGGTTCATGACTCCCATAATGGTTCCACCGATCAGGTTAATGAAGGTAATGATCAGACCTGCCGTGGCATCTCCCTTCACATACTTTGTAGCACCATCCATGGCGCCGAAGAAGGAGGATTCCTTCTGGATCTTTTCCCGGCGTTGCTTTGCCTCCTCATCGTTAATGGCTCCGGTGTTTAAGTCCGCATCAATGGCCATCTGTTTACCGGGCATTGCGTCCAATGTGAATCGTGCTGTTACCTCAGATACACGCTCGGAACCTTTGTTAATAACAATAAACTGGATCAACACCAGCACAATAAATACGATGGTTCCTACCACCATATCCCCGCCACCTACGAAGCTTCCGAAGGTTCTTACCACATTTCCCGGATCTCCTGTCAGAAGGATCAGACGGGTAGAGGATACATTTAAGGAAATTCGAAAAATCGTTGTAAACAAAAGCAGGGTCGGGAAGAAGGACATATCCAGTACTTCCTGTACAAACAGCACATTGAACAATATGATCAGTGCAATGGAGAGGTTCAGTGCCAGCATGACGTCCAAAAGAATGGATGGAATCGGAACGATGAAAAATACAATGGCGAAGAGCAAATATAATCCTACGCCGATATCCGCTTTTTTCAGCATGCTGTACTACCTCCTTTCTGGATTCGATCAAGTATTTCTATGCCTTATTCTGAGCCTTGTAAACCAGAACCAGAACCTCTGCTACTGCCTGATAAAGTTCCGGTGGAATCTGGGCACCGATGTCTACGTTGGCATAGAGCATTCGAGCCAGCGGCTTATTCTCCACGATTTCGATATGGTTGTCCTTTGCGACCTCCTTGATCTTCTGGGCAACATAATCCGCACCCTTGGCAATGACAATGGGGGCCGGACTGGTTTCGGCATCATATTGGACGGCTACGGCATAATGGGTCGGGTTTGTGATAACCACATCTGCCTTCGGCACATCCTGCATCATACGCTTCTGGGATACCTCCTGCATTTTCCGGCGCTGACGCCCCTTAATCTGCGGATCTCCCTCCGTGTTCTTGTATTCGTCCTTAACCTCCTGCTTGGTCATCTTCATATCGTCCTTGAATTTGAATTTCTGATATGCAAAATCTGCAATTCCGATAACCAGATACACCAGGCTGATCTTAAGGCCCACGTCAAGCACAAGGTTTCCCACAAGACCTACCGCCTGCTTTAAAGAAATATCATAAAGCACAAACAGCTTGCTCTCATTATCCCGGATAGCCGTATAGGCAATGTAAATAATGATGGCCACCTTAATGATGGATTTTACCAGCTCAAAGACAGAATCCTTGGAAAACATCCGCTTAAAACCATTGATGGGATTAAACTTGGATAATTCCGGCTTCATGGGCTTGGCCGAGACGGTCCACCCCACCTGAACAATACTGACCAGAAAAGCCACCGCAAAGCCAAACAGCAGAAACGGCAGCATGGTCAAAAGCATCTGAATGACCACCTGATAGATCAGGGCGGAAACTGCCGCTGTCGACAGACTGCCCTCGTTTATTTTCACAAAATCGGACATGTTTCCGTAAATCATTTGAAATATTCCTAAGAACTTCTGCCCCACATAGGAGACAAAAATCTTCAGACACAAAAACAGAACGATCAGAGCAAAGGCTGCGCTTAATTCTTTGCTTCTTGCAACCTTTCCCTCTTTCCTGGCATCCGTTAATTTCTTCTGGGTTGCCGGTTCTGTCTTCTCGCCTCCCTCGCCATCCTTCGCAAACCACTGAAGGTTGTAGGCCAGCACGCCTCTATTCAGATATTCCTCAGTACATACCTTCTCCAATGAGCCTCACCATTGTCTTAATCTCAGTAAAAATAAAATCTGCAATATTAGGCAGAAAATAAACAGTAAACAAAAGAACAACAAATCCAACCATGACCTTAAGTTGCATACCCACAGAAAACATATTCATCTGCGGTGCCACCTTTGCCATCACCCCCAACACACAGTTAAGGATCATGATACAGGCAAAAAACGGCAGGAATATGCGAAAACCAATGATAAATAAATCTCCCACATACCTTGTCATAGAATTTAACAGATGATCCCAGGCAAACTTCTGATGGGCAATGGGTATGACGGTAAAAGAATCAGCGATTGCCCGAATCAGGTAGGCATGCAGGTTGGAACAGACCAGAAGCAGCAAAACCAGATAATAGTATAGATTACCCGTCAGGGTGGTCTCTGTCCCCATGTCGGCATTAAACTCCGTAGCCATAGACAGACCGATATCCATATCGATGATGTTACCGGCAAACAGTACGATGGAATTGCAGATGCTGGCAGAAAGCCCGATCAAAAGCCCGGTCATTGCCTCCTTCACCACCACCACAGCATACCCGACTACACTGGCATAGGAAAGCTCGGGCCTCTCCACCACATTGTACAAAAGCAGGGAAAGAAGCGCCGAAAGTCCGATTTTTACCTGATTGGGAATTCCCCGCTGCCCCAGAAAGGGAGCCAAAAAAACGAAGCAGGAAATACGAACCAGTATCAATAAAAAGTATTCAAAGTTATCTAATGTAAATGTATAATTTAACATAAGTTATCCCAGACTCAGATAATAGCTAAAACCTGACCAGAGCCTATCAATAAACCCGATCAGCTCGTTCATCATCCAGGAGCCACAGATTAACAAAGTCACAAAAACACCAAGAATCTTCGGCACAAAGGTCAGTGTCTGCTCCTGAATAGAGGTTACCGTCTGAAAGATACTGACAATCAGTCCGATGACCAGAGACACGATCAAGAGGGGTGCCGATGTAATGATGATGGTATAAATCGCATCTCTTGCAATATCCAGTACTGCCTCCTGTGTAATCATGAAAACACCTCCTAATAAAAGGTTTTGACAAGGGAACCTATTACCAGATTCCATCCGTCCGCCAGAATAAACAGCAAAATCTTAAAGGGCAGGGAGATTGTCGTAGGTGGCAGCATCATCATACCCATGGACATGAGCACAGAGGAAACTACCATATCAATGACAATAAACGGAATATAGATCAAAAAGCCCATGATGAAAGCCTTACGCAATTCGCTTAAGATAAAGGCGGGAACCAGTGTGGTAAAGGGCACATCCGTCAGTTCCTCCCGGTCCGTGTAGGTTTCCCCGGAGATCTGGACAAACAGATCCACATCCCGCAGCTGCACCTTCGCATCCTTTATCATAAACTCCCGGATGGGCTTCTCTGCCGCCTTCACGAACTCCTCCTGGGTAATCTCTCCCTTATCCAAAGGCTGAATGGCATCCTTGTTGATCTGCTGGAAGGTGGGCCACATAATAAAAAACGTCAAAAACAGCGCCAAGCCAATCAAAATCTGGTTTGGTGGCGCCGTCTGTGTTCCGATTGCCGTTCGGACAAAATGAAGAACAATGATAATTCTCGTAAAAGAGGTCAGCATGATCAGGATTGCCGGTGCCAGCGAAAGCACTGTCAGTACCAGAAGCATCTTCACCGGCGTGGATATGGAACCACTATCATTGTTGTAGGTAATGGACAGACCATTGGTATTGTCGTTATAGTCTGCAGTTTCCGTACTCGTCGGTGTCAGATCTGTAATACTGTCCGGATCCATGGAAGCACCATAGGTTTCTGCCGGAGCTGACATACATAATATTGTTGTAATTAAAACCACACAGGCAAAAATAAAACTTGCCCTGCAGTATATCCTCTTCATTCTGTTCATACTAATCCTGCTTCTTTGGTAACTTTTCCTTAAGCTTTTTTATAACCTCCGAAAAGCTTTCCTGTGGACTTTTTTCTTCTTCAAAGGAAAAATCCTTAAGTTCCTCCCTTGAAAGCTTCGCCAGAAGATGAATCTCATCTTTTCCAATGGCCACCACCAGATACTGCGTTCCTGCTTCAACAATACTGATCATCTTGTTGTTCCCGACACCGATGGTCTCCACAATATGTAAATTTTTGTTATAGCTCTGCCCTTTTTGGATTGCCCCCATCCATCTGGTAACAAGGTAAACCAGAACAAGAACAAAGGCGAAAATAAGTAAAGCTCCCACCAGCTGCAAAAAGCTTTCCAAAGCACCTGACAATAATATATTCATAGCTGCGCCTACTGCTGTTCCTTCTTTGTCGCATTGACAATCTCTGTAATTCTCACACCGAAGCTCTCCTCGATGACAACAACCTCACCCTTGGCCACATACTTGCCGTTGACAAGCACATCAATAGGCTCTCCGGCAATACGGTTCAGCTCAATGATCTTTCCCGGACCAAAGTCCAGAATATCCGAAATAGACTTTGTGGTACGCCCCAGTTCCACCGTCACTTCCAGAGGCACATCCATGATCAGATCAATATTTTCCGGCTGATAGCCCCCTGCATTACCACTGGAAAATGCGGTAAACTGTGCCGGCTGGACGTTCACCGGCTGACTCATCTGTGGCTGACTCATCATCGGCTGACTTATCTGTGGCTGACTCATCATCGGCTGCCCCATCTGTGGTTGCTCCATCACCGCCTGGCTCATCTGCGGTGCCGACGCCGGGGACGGCTGAACCGGTGGAGCCTCCTCCTTAACACTTTGCGAATCCATTTCCATCGTCTGCGTCACACCGACACACATATCCTTGGCAAAAGAGATCGGATACAGCTGCATAATCTCACTGTCCACCAGATCCCCAATCTCCATACGAAAGGAAATCTTCACAAAACGTCCGCCAAGGAATGCATCAATCTGCGTTTCATCCACATTATCTGCCAGATCCACCAGATCTGATTTTGGCGGGCTGATATCGATCTTACGGTTCAGCATAGAGGAAAGGGATGTGGCGGAGGATCCCATCATCTGGTTCATGGCCTCACTGATGGCACTTAAGTGAAGTTCTCCTAACTCCCCGTCTGTATTGGTTCCGTCACCACCCATCATAAGATCTGTGATGATTTTAACGTCATTCTCTCTTAATACAAGGATATTGCTTCCATCCAATCCCACCGTATAGGCGATCCGGATAAAGACACAGGGCTTCTCATACTGGGTTACAATATCATCCCAAGTCGCATAGGATACCACCGGGGTAGAGATTTCAACTCTGCGGTTTACCAGCGAAAAAAGCGTTGTTGCAGCTGTCCCCATACTGATATTGGCAATCTCCCCGATTGCATCCTTCTCCGCTTCGGAAAGCTCATTATCTTCCACTGCCGTACTTCCCATGCCCGGATCGTTCAGCAGAGCATTGATTTCCTCCTGCGATAATACTCCATCCATACTATTATTGCTCCTCTCTGATCACCGAAGTAATCCTGACCGCATAATTGTCACCTGAAGATCCAGGCAACGCTGTAAATTTACGTATATTTCCAACATAGACATCCAGTTCATCATCCACCTTGCGGTCCAGACGGATGATATCCCCCCGCTGCAGCGTTGCAAAATCACTGACGGAGATCCGGCTGTTGCCAAGCACCGCCTTCACCGGAAGCTTAGCCCTCTGGATCAGAGACTCAATGGCCTCCGTATAGTCCCTGTCGTCCTGCTCTTGCATATTGGAATACCAGTACTTGGTATTCAGTTTATCAATCACATCTTCCAGCGTAAGGAACGGAAGGCAGATGTTCATCAGTCCCTCCACATCCCCAATCTTCAGATTGATGGTTACGATTGCGATCATCTCACTGGGCGAAATGATCTGCGCGTATTGGGAATTGGTCTCAGTGCGTTCCAACCGCGGATGGATATCCACAACATTTTCCCATGGTTCTTTCAGAAGGTTGACACAGACAATCATGATCCGCTCAATAATCAGAAGTTCAATCTCCGAAAACTCCCGGATCTTATCCATAGGGTCCCCTCTTCCTCCCAGCATCCGGTCTACAATGGTGTATCCCAGATTGGAGGCCATCTCTATAATGATATTGCCCTGAAGAGGTGCAAAATTCACAATACCAAGAAGTACAGGATTCGACAATGCATTGGAAAACTCGGAATAGGTAACCGCTTCCGAATTCATGACCTCCACCTGCACATTTTTCCGAAGATAAACCGGAAGGTTCGTGGAAAGCAGTCTTCCATAGTGTTCAAAAATAATCTCGAGAGTTCTCAAATGCTCCTTGGAAAACTTGGAAGGGCGGGCGAAATCATAATTCTTCACCTGTTGTTCATTTTTATCTTTTATGTCATCTACATCAAGTTCGCCTGTGCTGAGCGCAGCAAGCAAACTGTCTATCTCATTTTGAGATAATACGTCACCCATCAGTCCTTCACCACCTGTAACTACTGCTTATTCCCATCCCTATTCGGAGGTAGACTCAGAGATATTTACCCCGATCACATAATCCCTGCCGAAAAGCTCCTGCATATCGCTAAGGATCGTCTGTCGGATTTCCTCCGTCTTCGTCTCAAAATCATCATACTTATAAGAGCCAACCACCTTGATAATGTCATTCTTGATGGTCTCATCCTGATTGGTTAAAAATTCCTGCGTATAAGTCTTGTAATTATCACTCTTTTTGTTCAGGACAAGGGATACCGTAAGCACCGCGTAATGAGCCTTGCCATCCTTCCCCTGAGACAGGCTGGTCATGATTTTCTCCCCGCCGTTAACCTTGTAGATTTCCTGTTCATCGATGGGCACACTGCTGGTTCCGTTGGCTGCACCACTGTTCAAGTCCAGATCAATGGCGGAGCACACCTTCTCGATCAGCGTGTTGGCCTTTTTTGTCTCCGGAAGCACCGAAAACATCAAAATCGCCGTCAGCACAAAATTTGCAAAGACAAGCGCAAGTATTAACACTGATATCAGATTTTTCTTCATTTTCCTGCCCTCTATTCTATAACATCCGAATTATAGGAATTATAAACTTTGATTTCAACACGGCGGTTACGCGCCCGTCCCTCCGGCGTCGAATTGTCCGCCACAGGAACATAATCACCACGCCCCGCAAACTTGATATATTTCGGATCAAGGTTTGTATTTTTTCTGAGCCGTTTCGTCACAGCCAGCGCACGGTACACGGATAACACCTCGTTGCTCTCGTACTTATTAGAGCCGATGGGGACATTATCTGTATGGCCCTCCACCTCAATGATGTGTTTTTCAAACCTCTGAAGAATCCTGCCGATCTTGTCCACAATAGGCCTCGCATCTGCCACCAGATCTGCTTTACCGGAGTCAAACAGAATCGCTCCGTTTAGATTGAGCTGTACATACTCTGCGCTGAAATCCACATCAATCTGCTCGGAAAGTCCGGCTTTCTCTATGTCCTTTTGAATCTGTTCAGCCATTTTCTCAGATTCCGACAGCTCCTGCTTCTCGTATTCCTCCTGAACGGAGTTCTTCCCAGCGGTCTGCTCATCGCTGTCCTGGGCCGCTGAATTAGCCATCTCATTGTAATAGGAATCCATGAATTCCAGCTGGCGCACGCCGGCGGAAATCATCTCCCCGTCTCCAATGCTGGAGCCTCCTGCCGGAAGGATACTGATCTTGCTCTGCATGGAGGCAACTACCTGCTGCAGCTTATCCGCATCCACCGTAGACATGGAGAACAAAAGCACGAAGAAACACAACAGCAGATTCATCAGATCGGAGAAGGTCGACATCCATGCCGGCGAACCCTTTGGCGGATCCTCTGGTTTCCTCTTTGCCACTATTCCTCACCTCCGGCCTGTTCGCCTCCCATTGCCTCTCTTGAGGCCGGTGACAGGAAGGACTTTAACTTCTCCTCGATCACACGGGGATTCTCTCCTGCCTGAATAGACAAAAGTCCCTCAATAGCAATCTGCCGGTTGACCACTTCCAAGCTGTTATTGACCTTGAGCTTGGCCGCGATTGGCGCACAAAGCCAGTTTGCGATCAGGGAACCGTACAGTGTCGTGATCAGCGCTACCGCCATCTGCGGTCCGATGGCAGAGGGATCATCCAGTTTATTTAACATATTTACAAGACCGATCAGGGTACCGATCATACCCCAGGCCGGACCCATCTCGCCCCATTTCTCCCAGAATGCGATTACATTCTTATGCCGATCCTCCAGACACATGAGATCCGTCTCCAGAATTCCCCGGACAAGATCCGGATCCGTTCCGTCAACCACCAGCATGATTCCCTTCTTCATGAAATCATCTTCAATACCATTGGCAGCCTCCTCCAGTGCAAGAAGACCTTCCTTACGTCCCACATTTGACAGCTCAATGATGATTTTGATGATTTCTGACGAATCCTTTGTGTTCTCCTTAAAGGGAAGAGATATGGATTTGAGTCCCGTCAGGAAATCCTTAAGTTTAAAACTGCCCAGGGTACTGGTAATGGATCCCCCGATGGTAATGATTACGGAGGCAAAATCAATAAAGGTTCCAAAGGCGGAAACGCCACCACTATTGATAATTCCGTATATTACAAGAGCCATGCCTGCTACAATGCCGACAAGAGATGCTATGTCCATATGATATCTACACCTTCTACTTTCTTCTCTCAGAGCATAAAACGCCCTTTATATGATTTTACTAAACTTTTAACTTCTTGTCTACTTTCTTTTTGTGGAAAAAAGTAAAAAAATGACGGGAAATAGCAAAACTGCTACTTCCCATCCCTTATTTGCTGTTATTTTCCGTCGTTACCGGTGTTATCTCTTCAGGTTGATCAGTTCCTCCAGAAGGGTGTCTGACACGGTAATAACTCTTGAATTGGCCTGGAAGCCTCTCTGAGTAACGATCATATCCGTAAACTGTCCGGACAGATCTACGTTGGACATTTCCAGCTCACCGGAGTTAATGGTGCTGCCGTCAGCATTGACCTCCACGCCGATGCCGTCAAAATCACCGGAGTTCAACGTCGTCTGGTAGCAGTTATTTCCCACCTTCTCAAGACCTGAGGCATTGGAAAACTGTGCCACTGCAATCTGTCCCAGAAGTTCCGTATTACCATTGTCATAGCTTCCGTAAATCTTACCCTCCTGATCTACAGAAAGACCGATCATGGCTCCCAGCTTCTTGCCGGTTCCGTCCCCCCGCACATCACCGTTCTCGATCTTAAGGGAAGACTTTCCTTTCTTGCTGGTGTTCTGAGAAAGGGAGAAATCCACCTCGATATCCCGAAAATTACTCTGTCTGTTCAAACCGTTTTCCGTTGTGGTATATCCTGTGGAAAGCGCAGACATCTTAAGAAGCTGGCTGGCAGGCTTCGTGCCGTCCCCAGCAGCATTTCCAATGGAAACAAACTGTCCCTCGTTGGAATCATAGGTCATGACATAGCCGTTCTGGCCGTTCTCCCCCCATACAGAAGCCAGGGTCTGATTCCTCTGGGTCTCATCTGTGGGAAGGATAGATTTTCCATCCGAATCCAGAATATCCGTCAGGGTGATCCGGTACTGCATACCATTGGCAGTGTTAGCATTTTCCACCGGCTTTACTGCGAATTTGGCATTGTAGGAATATCCCAGATCGTCAAAGAGACCAAGGGACATTACATAGCCGTCCTTGCTGGTAACATTGGTATCCTCCTTGTCCAGAACGCCGCTGACACAGGCCTTTGTGGTAGCCTCGGGATTGGAATTCTGGTTTGCCGGGGACATTACCTGCAGCGGAGATACCATATCCTTGCGGATATCTCCGGTGGTCTTGTCCACCTGCCAGCCCTGCACCGTATATCCGGTAGAGCTCATGCAAAGGTAGCCATTGCCGTCTACATAAAAGGAGCCTGCACGGGTGAAAAACTTGCTGGTTCCATCACTTACGATAAAGAAATTGGTTGTCTTACTGTCGGAAAGCTTAAGGTCAAAGGCCCGGCCCGTTGTCTCGGAGGAACCTGCCGCTGTAATGTTGATGGTAGTAGATGCGGCGTTGACACCAAGACCTACCTGCTTGGCGTTGACACCACCGGTACCGTAAGCTCCGTTTCCACCGGATGCCGAAGAAAGGGTTTGGTACATCAGTTCGCTGAAGCGTACACTTGACGCCTTAAAAGCTTCCGTGTTGACATTGGCAATATTGTTACCAATGACATCCATTCTCGTCTGATGTGTCTTAAGACCGGACACAGCAGAGTACATTGATCTCATCATAATACACTGTCCTCCAATAATTATTTCATAGAGGGCGTACGCACTTTTGGTTTCATCTGTCAGTCCGAAACCATAGCTTCCTTGAAAGGTCCAGCTACATGATCACTGCGCCGTCTATGTTGGTAAATACATTTGATTTTGTCTCCGTCTGATCCATTGCGGTAACCACCGTCTGATTGGGAACATTGACGATAAATGCAAGAGAATCCACCAGAACCAGGGATTCATTGATTCCCTTTTCCTTCGCCTGCTGTACACCATTTTCGAGTCTCCTGCTCTGCTCACTGGAAAGATTGATATTTCTGCTGGAAAGTCTGGCCGCTGCATGCTTGGAAAACTTCAGGTTGCTGTCGATCCCATCTGCCTTGTTCTGCTGCTGCAATAGAACATCTTTAAAACATATATCGGATGCTTTCCCGGAATTATTTACACTTTTCTGTGGAAAATATTGATCCGTTACCTGTTCAATAGACGAAAACTGCTTCGCTATCCCATTCATACAGTCTCCTCCGTGTCAGGCACTGCCTGTGTTTTCTCATCTTCTGTCACTTTTGTAGAATTCTCTGTCTCATTTTTCTCTTCTGCCGCTGTAAGCTCTGCGATCTTTCTCTCGTAATTTTCCAGCTTTGTCAAAGAATCTCTGCTGATAAATCCCTGCTCATAAGAGGTCAGCCCGTCATACAGCTCGCGAAGCTGCTTTATGGCCTCCTCATAGGAGGAATTGACATTCTCCACATCCGGCAGCTGGTCAAGCATACTGTCAAAGATATTGGACATACCGATGGCTTCATAATATTTCTTATCTGCCACCGTATCCAGATCCTCAATGGAATAAAGTCCGTCTTTCACGCTGACCATGACCTTTCCATCCTCCTGGTATTTCACATAATCCACCACGCCATCCACACAGCTGGTTCTTCCGGTATCCGGATCCGTGGGTTTAATAATTACATATTGGCCCACCAGATTATTAGCCATGGTATTCTGCTGTGTCTGCTGCATGGACAATGTCGCCTCTAACTGGGAAAAGGTAGCAAGCTGTGCTACATAGTCCGTATTGCTGGCAGGCTCCAGCGGATCCTGATACTGCATCTCTGCACACAGAAGTGTCAGAAACTGATCGTAGCCAAGGGTAGATCCCTGCGCCTGGGTACTCCCGGAAGTCTGCTGTTTTCCATACTTATCCAGAATACTGTTTACATCTGATGTGCCGTTAACATTTCCTGTTGATGCCATTTTTACTCCTTTCTACGCCGTCAGATCAACGGAATTTCCGTTATCCTGCATAATCTGTGCCGCAAGGGCTTCCTCCTCGGTAAGTTCTCCCTCCAGATCCCCTATCATTGTCAGATCCAGATTACGCCGGCGGGAAATCTGCTCCTGCTGACGCTGCCCCTCTTCCTGCTGACGCTTATTGTTCTGCTCAAGATTCTTCTCAAACTCATGGGATGCCACCGTAACCTCCACGGCGTCAACCTTCACTCCCGACTGGTTCAGACTTTCCCTGAGCTCAGCCACCTGAGCCTCCAGAGCCACTTTGACCGCTTCATTCTGGGCCGCGATTGTCGCGTGAACCGTTCCTTCCCTCGCCGAAACCTGCAGATAAATTCTGCCAAGATTCTCCGGATTCAGCTGCATCTCCATGGAGGAACTCTCCTGGGACAGATTCACCCTGACATTCTGTGCGATCTGCTCAATTAAATCCAGCGGATTCAGGGAAGAAAAGGATTGCTCCCCGGCCGGTGCCGAAGTCGAAAGCTGTGCTTCCATGGTATCTGTGAAAACAGCTGCTCCTTGTGAATTCCCCGTCAATTCTGTCTGGGTCATGCGTGCCCCGCTTCTTTGAACCGGAGTCTGTGTGTGTTCTCCCGTCTGCCCCCTCGATCCTTCCCGGGACTCACTTTCTTCGTTGGATACATTCGCGCCGGATAAAGCCTCTGTTTCCTCCTGGGGGAGTGCCTGCGCATTCTGCCCGGCAGTGTCCTTCCCCTGCCGGATCTCATCATTCAGTTCTTCCTGCTGCCCGGCAATCTGTCCTTCTGCCGCCTCCGTCTTTGGTATTTGATTCTCATTTATGCCGACTGCTTCCTGTCCCAGGGACATTTCCACCGCCACGGGTTCTTCCAGAAAATCCATCTGAGCAATCAACTCATCCATCTCGTCAGATGCCACACCAAGGGCATCCATCAGATCTTCTCCAATCCCCGAAACAGCCTGCATCAGATCAACAAACCTGGAATCTACAAGAAGTTCTGCCTGTGATGTTTCACCGGAAACCTGCATATAAAGCTGTGCAAGCTTCTGGGGATCCAACAGATCAAAGGCCGTCATGCCAAGGGCTTCCATAGCATCCAAAAGCTCGCTCTCATCCACATCCAGCTTTTCTGCCACTGTATCCACAAGAACTTCCTTCGTTTCCGCTACAGCATCCGATGATTCTGACACTTTATCTGCCACTGTTTTCGTCTCCGCCTGAAGGATGTCCCGTTTGGAACAGGAGTTATTTTTCACAGAACCTGTTGCCGGAAGCTCATTCCCGAAATTCCCGGTACCTGCCGCCGACTGCGATGCCGTTCCCTGCAAAAACGAAGAGAAGGGAGTCTGTGTGTTCACTCCCGCAATTCCTGAAGTTTTCGCGGTTTTTGCATTTAAGATCTGCCCCGGATCCGTCTGGGTCTGTAATACATTTGCACTGGTCAAACCATATCCTCCTTTCTTGTCTTTCCTACTTTGACGGTTCCATGATCTTCGTCAGCTTCGCCGCAGTCTCAGCATTCATCTTTCCCAGAATTGCTGCCCGCTGGGCCGCTCCCATATTCATGAGGATATCCGCTACCAGCCCCAGATCGTCTGTCATGGTATCAAACACGGCAGCCGCCTCCTTGGGTTTCATCTGGGAATAAGTTTTGACGTAATCCGCAACCTTGTCATCGTAGGTGGTCTGTTCTACAACCTGTTTATATAAGACTTCTGCATTTTTCGGATCAATGCTCTCATAGTAAGCCTTATATTCATTTATATCGGGCGCTTCATCCGAAAAGACAACCTCTTCATAAAACTTTTGTTTTTCTTTTTCAAAGGCGGCTTCCTCTTCCTTGTAAGTAGAAAGCTCCTCCACCTGCTCCCGCAGCTTCTTTATTTTCTTTTTATTCTTCTGGTTTGCGGTATCAGCTTCCTCCAGCTGTGCCTCCAGCTCCTTGATGCGGTCCACAGCCTCATCCAGGGAGCGGAATGCATACTGGGTGTCCTCCGGCAGAAGCACTTCCCCCTCCGGAACCGGAAGGATCTTGTTCACATAGGGAACATCCTTAAGCAACGGGTAAAGCACGGAGGAACCAAAGCCTCCCACATCACTTTTGATCAAAATAGAGATAATCCCCAGCCAGATAGCGATAATCAGCAGTGTAACCAGAAAAAGGACCAGCTTTCCACCGGTCTTTTCCTCCTCGTCATCCTCTGTCCTGTTCTTATCCTTCTTGGTCTTTTCCTTTTTCCGCCGCTTTTTTTCCTTCTTACCGGCTCTGCCGCCGGTTATGTCCTTCTCATCTGCCTCTAAAAGATCTTTTTCATCTGCCATTTTATCTTCCCATCCAACTAATCTATTCCCTGTTATAGGTAAAGCTTACCAGCTCGTCAATCTCCTTTGTCTCCGCAACCGCCAGCTCCTGCTTAAATTCATCAAAAGCCTTTTCCCTGAGTTTTTCCTGTACCTTCCGCTCCTGCATGACTGTATTAAGCTTTTCTCTGGCATCCTCCAGTTCCTTCTCCGCCTTATGGACATTCAGCATCTGGCGGCGCACCAGCGTCTTCATATTGTCCACATCGGTCCGGGCCCGGACCACCTGGCGGACATCCATGATTCCCTGCATGGTCTCCTTAAGCTTCTTCTCATACCCCATCCTGCGAACCACCATCTCCTGAAGTGTTCTCTGTTCCTCCAGATATTTCTGGTTCGCGGTGCTGTAGGCCAGCTTCGCCTGGGTCTCCAGCTTCATTTTGATATTAAGCACATTCTGCATACGATAGACAAACTTCGCCATAATTCTTATTCTTAATCCTCAAATACCCCTGCAAGGAGTCTTAATTCTTCATCAAAAGTAAACTTTTCGTCCGTTCCCTGACACAAAAAAGTGTTGACATCCCTGATTTTGCGGATCGCATAGTCAATCTCCGGATTGGAACCGTTCTTATATGCGCCGATGTTGATCAGATCCTCCGCTTCATTGTAGGTAGCCAGCACATTCTTAAGTTTTCCCGCCAGAGCCTTGTGTTCCTTCGTGGTGATAGAACTCATCACACGGGAAATACTCTGCAGAATGTCAATGGCCGGATAATGGTTCTTATGTCCCAGTTTCCGGTCCAACATAATATGTCCGTCCAGAATACCACGGGCAGTGTCGGTAATGGGCTCATTGAAATCGTCCCCATCCACAAGGACGGTATAGAGTCCTGTGATGGTGCCCTTGTCGTTGGTTCCGGCACGCTCAAGAAGCTTCGGCATCTCTGAATATACACTGGGCGGATAACCTCTCGTCACCGGCGGTTCTCCCGATGCCAGTCCGATCTCTCTCTGAGCCTGGGAAAAACGGGTCATGGAATCCATCATAAGCAGGACATCCTTCCCCTGATCCCTGAAATACTCCGCAACTGCCGTGGCCGTCTTGGCACATTTGTTGCGGATCAGGGCCGGCTTGTCGGATGTAGCCACCACCACCACAGACCGTTTCATGCCCTCCGGTCCCAGGTCTCTCTCGATGAATTCCCGGACCTCCCTGCCACGCTCTCCAATCAGGGCAATGACATTGATATCCGCCTTCGTGTTTCTGGCAAACATGCCCAGCAGGGTACTTTTTCCCACACCGGATCCGGCAAATACGCCGATACGCTGCCCTTTTCCCACGGTGATGAGACCATCCACGGCCTTAACCCCCAGAGGCAGTACCTCACTGATGATTTTTCGTTCCATAGGATCCGGAGGATTCTGCTCCAGAGGATAATATTCTCCGTGAATCTCCACCTCACTGTCCGTCACGCGGCCGATTCCATCCAGGGTGTGGCCCAGAAGTTCCTCCCCCACCAAAACAGATAATGGATGTCCCGTATTTTCTACGATACATCCAACGCCAACCCCCTCCACGCTGTCCACAGGCATCAGAATCAGCTGGGAATCATGAAAGCCCACCACCTCAGCGATGACATGCTCCTGCTTTTCCTCATCCGGATAAATTTTACACAAATCTCCAAGGCGGGCTTTGGGTCCCACAGATTCAATAGTCAGCCCCACCACCTTGACTACTTTTCCATAGCTTTTGTAATAGGTGTGATCCAAAAGCTGTAAATACTTCTCTGCCTCTTTTACCACAAGCCCTTTACTCCATTTTAAACAAGGGAACGGATATCCTTCATCAGATTGGATAACTCCGTGTCCACACTGCAGTCAAAAATTCCGTAAGCAGTCTCTATCTGACACTGCCCATCCGTCATCTTATTGTCATGTACAAACTCGATGGATACCCCCCGGCCTGTCAGCTCCTGTAATTCCTCCATATGCTGTTCAAGCACCGTCCGGTCTTTATCCCCGGTACGGATCCTTATCTTATCACCGGGCTCCACATCCATCAGCGTATTCATAACCAGCGCCACCAATATCTGCCGCTGATCTTCAAAGTGGATACGAAACACCTTATCAAAAACAGGGATCAACGCATCCACGATATCCTCTTCCATATGGGAAAGCTTCTCCTGATAGGAATCCGAAAGTTCCTGCTCTCTGGCTCTGTAATCGGCCTCCAGACGCTCGCCCTGCTGCTTCAGTTCTGCCTCCTTAAGCCTTGCGCCCTCTTCATACCCAAGACGCTTCTGTTCTTCAAAAAGCACCTCTGAATGTTCCCTCGCCCGGGCAAGAATGTTCTCAGCCTCCTGTCTGGCAGCAGCTGTGATTTGGTCAGCTTCAAGCCTTGCAGCTTCCATAGCCTCCCGTCTGATCTGCTCCACATCAATCTGGGGCTGTACCTCTTCCTCCACGGAAGGGAACTCTACGCTTTCCTCCTCCGGAATATGGACAGGCGTCCCAAGCTCCCTGAGCCGTTCATCCATTCTGATATTGGAATTAATGATCCGCATGCCCTTGGAGGAATCCACGACATAGCATTGTTTTAATAAATTAGACAACGATATCGTCACCTCCACCACGGGAAATCACAATGTCACCGGCCTCCTCCAGTCTTCGGATGACATTAACGATCTTCTGCTGTGCCTCTTCCACATCCTTCATACGTACCGGACCCATGTAGTCCATATCCTCCTTGATCATGGCAGCAAGACGCTTAGACAGATTCTTGAAGATCACATTCTGTACCTCCTCAGAGGTATTGCGAAGGGCATACTCAAGATCATTATTCTCCACATCACGCAGCACACGCTGAATGGAACGGTCGTCCAGAAGAAGAATGTCCTCGAACACGAACATCTTCTTGCGGATTTCGTCTGCCAGCTCCGGATCCTCGATCTCCAGAGACTCCATGATATGCTTTTCGGTTCCGCGGTCTACATTGTTCAAAATGCCAACGATGGCGTCGATACCGCCAACGATGGTGTAATCCTGATTGACAAGAGATGCCAGCTTTCGTTCCAGCACACTCTCCACTTCCTTGATTACATCCGGAGATGTCCGGTCCATGGTGGCAATACGCCTTGCCACATCTGCCTGCTTTTCCTGCGGAAGAGCGCTTAAAACCTGAGATGCCTGAGAGGATGACAAATAAGACAAAATCATGGCAATGGTCTGTGGATGCTCATCCTGAATAAAGTTCAGCAGCTGACTGGGATCTGTCTTTCGAACAAACTCAAAGGGCCGTACCTGCAGGGACGCTGTCAGTTTTGCAATAACGCCCTGTGCCTTCTCCGCACCCAATGCCTTCTCCAGAAGCTCCTTGGCATATCCGATACCGCCCTCTGCGATATACTGCTGCGCAAGACATACCTGATAAAACTCATCCAGCACCTCTTCCTTGGTCTGGGGAGAAACACTTCTCGTGTTGGCAATTTCAAGGGTCAGCTCTTCAATTTCTTCTTCCTTCAGGTGCTTAAAAATCGTTGCCGCCTTCTCCGGTCCCAATGTTATCAGAAGAATTGCCGCCTTCTGCACGCCTGTGTAAGACTCACTCATACCTTAATCCCAATCCTCGTTCAGCCAGTTGCGGAGCAGAAGTGCTGCCGCTCCCGGGTTTTCATCAACAAACTTCTCAATCATCACGCGGGTCTCAGATTTCTCCGCATACCCGATATTCTCCAGATCATCTGCATCCTTGGCCGCTGTAGACTCCAGAAGGGACTCCACAGACAGCTCCGGCTCCAGTTCCTCCTCCTGCTGCTTTCTGGTACTGCGGAAAACCACATAGCCCAGCAGCGCAAAAATAAGCACCGCCAGAAGAATCTGTAAAATATCCGTGACACCAAAGCCTTTGCCGGAGGATTCCACAAACTGTGGTCTCTCGTAGCAGACAAAGGAAATATTATTCGTACTAAAACCGGTAGCCTGGGCGATCAGATTCAGATCCTCATCTGTCACCTGCACCTGCACCGGATCACTGTGTGCTGCCTTAAACTCCGCAAAGGTGGTTCCCTTAAGCTGCCCGGACTTCTTGAGTTCATCCTCGTTATAGACGATCCATCTGGTCGCTGTAACCGCAATAGAACTGGTTTCATAATTAATATCTCCACCGTCCTTGGTGGTTTTTGTAACCTTCTCATTGGGTGCATAATTTGAATCCACATCCGATACCGATGAGGATGCCGGTTCTCCGTCCTCTGTCAGATAAGTAGGCGTATCATCATTGGTGTCAGTACCCGGAACTGCTGCCTGACCTCCTGTAGCTTCTGCATAATACTCCGACTTGCTCAAAAGTTCTCCCTGATCCTGTCCCTCATTGTGGGAATAATCATGCTCGGCAATCTCCACCTTATCGAAGTTCATATCAAGATTCAGTCCCACCTGCACATCCGAATAAAGGCCGGACTGCACCAGCACGTCCTTAACCTCCTTCTTGATCATGCTCTGAGTCTTCTGCTTGGCATCCAGCTTCGAGGAAAGCATTCCGGTTTCCGAATCCTGATCCGCACCGGAATACAGGATCTTTGAAGTTTTCTGATCCAGAATTGTTACCTTCTCTGTGGAATCATTGCCCAGGGCGGTAGCAATAAACCTTGCAATGGAATAGGCCTGCTCATCGCTCATGTCTCCTGTCAGCGCCAAAGAAACACTAGCTGAGCTCTCCTTCACCTGTGCGATCAATGTACCGTCATCCTTGGGAATATCCAGAGAAACTTTCGCCGATGCGATGAGATTGTTGGCATCCAGATCCTCTGCCATCTTGGTCTCCAAATATTTCTTATTCAGCTTCTGCTTGTCTGCCTCTGTCCGGGAAAAACTGCCATCCACAACACTGTTAATGTCTGCCTGTTCCAGATCATACCCGGCAGTAGCAATATCATTGGAGCCCAGCAGCATGTTAGCGGCACTCTCATCCTCGGTGTTTACCTCAAAATGCGTCGAGCCGGTGACCCGGTAACGAATCGTTCCATCTCCGTCCAGAAGTTCTTTTACCTGACTGGCCTGCTTGGTATTCTCACAGTCGATCAGCGTTGTATAGGTCGGTCTGGAAACCACCACCGCCAGAATCACCAGCGCAAGAATCACCGCTGATGTCAGACTGATCAGCAGTGCCTTCTGTTTTGTATTAAATTTTTTCCACCACTCGACCATGCGGTCAAGTATTTTCTTCACCTGTTCAGGCATGTTCTTCGTCCTCTATTCTATCTAAATAGACATCTGCATCAGTTCTTTATAGCCATCGATCAGCCTGTCCCTGACCGCCACGGTATACTGCAATGCAATATTTGCCTTGGTCTCTGCCACCAGAAGATCGTGGGTATTCTCCGCTTCCCCAAGGGCAAAGCGCACCTCCTCCGACTCTGCCTGATTCTGCAGGGCATTGGTTTCTTCCACAGACTGCATGGCTGCGGAAAAAACGGACGCAAAGCTGTCATCTTCCCCTTCCACCAGAGAACGGTTCTTGGCAAAAACATTCAGATAATCTGAAGAGACATTCGACAACTGTGTAATATCCATCATAAAATCCTCTATCCTATGTATTGTCTATCTGTGATCTGTTCCTCTACTGGCCGATGGACAGTCCTGTCTGGGCCATGCTCTTGGAGGCCTCAAAGGCAGTTGCGTTTGCCTCATAAGCTCTCGTAGAATCAATCAGGTTCGTCATCTCCGTCACGGTATTCACATTCGGGTAGGAAACATACCCATTCTCATCCGCATCCGGGTTGGCAGGATCATATTCCTTAATGAAATCCGTCTCCGTATCTTCCCGCACCGCGGTTACCTTAACGCCGTTCCCCACTGCCGCATTCTTGGAGGCAGAATAAACCTGTGAAAAAGGTGTAACCTCTCTGGCCTGAAATGTCACGATCTTGCGTCGGTAGGGACCGCCGCTCTCCGTTGAGGTCGTATTTACATTTGCAATATTCTCCGCAATGATGTCCGTGCGAAAGCGCTCAGCCGTCATGCCGGAAGCGCTGATATTAAATGATTGAAACATTGCCATAGATGTGTTCCTCCTCCCTTAGTATTACTTCAGAACCGATTTCATACGGTTAAATTCATTATTGAGGGCAGCGGTGATTCCCTGATAGCGGATCTGCTCGGAAGCAAACTCTACTTCCTCGGAATCAATATCCACATTGCTGCCGTCCAGACGATAAGAGTAATTGGTCAGATCGGTATAGACCGATGGCTCCAGCTTGGAAAGATCAGTCTGGTTAATCTTTTCGTCCAGGGATTCATGTTTGCAACGGCCAAGTTCTTCTCTTAAGGTGCTCTCGAAATTGAGATCGCGCCGTTTGTACCCCGGGGTATTGACATTGGCGATGTTGTTAGCAAGAACATTCTCCCGCTTCCAGCTTGCGTCTGCCGCCTTGTTCAACACATTCACATAATTAAAAGCGTCTGTACTGAGCATATAAACCTCCTCATCTGGTATGCCTGATTACACTATCATACTAATTATAGTATACTTCCTCTAAATTACAAGTGCTTTTTACCAAAAATGGAAAACAAAAAGGGACCTATCTTCCATAAGTCCCTTTAATTCTCTCATTCCATTGCCTGCTATTCAATTATTTGAGGTTTTTCCTCTTGATTTCTTCCAATTCATCAAAAACCACGTCGTTGGCGACCTTAATGTAGGTTCCCTTCATACCGGAGGATCTGGATTCTATGACACCTGCACTCTCAAATTTACGCAGGGCATTGACGATCACGGATCTGGTAATTCCTACACGATCTGCAATTTTGCTGGCCACCAGGATTCCCTCGTTGCCGTCCAATTCTTCAAAAATATGGATGATAGCCTTGAGTTCTGAAAAGGAGAGCGTAGAAATTGCCGACTTGACGATGGCAACCTTCCTTGCCTCCTCGGCACTCTCCTCATTGACGGAGCGCATCATCTCAAGTCCCACCACCGTGGTTCCGTATTCTGTCAGAATAATATCATCGATATCGTACTCCCGCTCGCTACGATACTCAAACAAAGTACCAAGCCGCTCACCGGCAATATCAATGGGAGTAATGATGGCACGGTATCTGCGGGATTCATCGCCAAAACCTAAGGTTTCCAGATTTACATTCTCCTTTGTGGACAAAATACCCAGAAGCCGTTCGTTCAGATCCTGGTCGATGTAACCGCCAACCTCGTCCACGATCAGCTCCTTCAACTCATCGACACCGTTGCAGACACTGGATCCCAGCACCTTTCCCTTCTTGCTGATCACAAGAATGTTGGATGCAAGAATCCCTGTCAAAACACCACAGATATCGTTAAACACGACCTTTGATGAATTATTGTTATGCAGCAGTTTATTAATTTTCCGGGTCTTGTCCAAAAGCTGAACGCTCATTTGTTTCCTCCTGCCCTTTTAAAATCTGCCTCAAAGAATTCCTAACATAGCACAAGTGTAGCACTATTTTTCTGACAATTCAATATTTTTCTCAAAATTTATTTATTTTTCCCTATTCTTTGTAAAACCGCAGTGCTCGTCCGCACAGGCAAGTTTATTTCCTTTGACCACCATGTATCCGCCACAGCGGGGACATTTTTCCTCTACCGGGCGTCCCCAGCTCATGAAGTCACATTCCGGATAACCGATACAGCCGTAGTATCGTCTTCCCTTCTTGGTCATCTTGATGACCAGATCCTTGCCGCATTTCGGACATGCCACACCAATCTTCTCTAAATAAGGCTTGGTGTTCCGGCACTCCGGGAAGCCCGGGCAGGCCAGGAACTTACCGTGGGGTCCGTATTTGATTACCATATTACGGCCGCAGACCTCGCAGATTTCATCCGTAACCTCATCTTCGATCGTCACCTTCTCCAGATCCTTCTCCGCTGCCTGCACAGCCTCCTCCAGATCCGGATAGAAATTGCTCACAACGCTCTTCCATCCCACTTTTCCCTCTGCAACGCCATCCAGAAGGGATTCCATGTTGGCGGTAAAATGCTCATCCACAATGGTGGGGAAAGATTCCTTCATAATAGAATTCACCACTTCACCGATTTCTGTCACATAGAGATTTTTGTTTTCCTTCGTAATATATCTTCTGGCAATGATGGTGGTAATGGTTGGCGAATAAGTACTTGGTCGGCCGATGCCCAGTTCCTCCAGTGTCTTTACCAGAGAAGCTTCCGTGTAATGGGCCGGTGGCTGGGTAAAATGCTGCTTCGGTTCAAAGGAAACCGGGGCCAGTGCGGTATTCTCATCAATGGATTTCAGTACCACTTGTTTTTCCTGCTTCTCGTCATCGGCTTCGGTATACACCGCCATAAAACCGTCAAAGGCAATTTTGGAAGTAGAGACACGGAAGGTGTAATCCCCCATGTTGATGTTGACTGCCGTTGTCTCATAGACGGCATTGGCCATTCGGCTTGCCGCAAACCGCTTCCAGATCAGCTGGTACAGCCTAAACTGGTCTCTGCTCAGGGAGTCCTTGATCTCCGAAGGAGTGCGGTTGATGTCCGTAGGCCGGATAGCCTCATGGGCATCCTGAATCTTTACCGAGGACTTTTTGCTGCCTTCTCCCTCAGAAAGATACTGACTGCCATAGGTATTCCCAATAAACTCTCTGGCAGAAGCGTCTGCCTCTTCAGAAATACGGACAGAATCCGTACGCAGGTAGGTGATGATACCCACGGTTCCCTGCCCCTTGATGTCCACGCCCTCATAGAGCTGCTGGGCGATGCGCATGGTCTTGGAAATCGGGAAATTCAATGCCTTGGAGGCCTCCTGTTGCAGGGTACTGGTGGTAAAAGGCAGCGGAGCCTTTTTCGTCCGCTCCCCCTTTTTGATATCCCTTACCTTACAGCTTTCCTTACGGATCTGCTCCAGAATGTTATCCATCTCCTCTTTAGAGTGGATCTCCACCTTCTTTCCCCGATACTCCGCAAGCTTTGCGGTAATAGGTTTCTTCTCCCCCTCCGGCAGCAGATCTGCTTCCAGCGACCAGTATTCCTCCGGGATAAAGGCATTGATTTCCTCCTCCCTGTCACAGACGATGCGAAGAGCAACCGACTGGACACGGCCGGCACTTAAGCCGCGCTTTACCTTCGCCCACAGAAGCGGGCTGATCCGGTAACCTACCATACGGTCTAACATTCTCCTTGCCTGCTGGGCATCCACCAGGCCCATGTCTATTTCCCGGGGATTCTTGAGAGATGCCTTCACCGCGCTCCTGGTGATCTCGTTGAAGCTGATGCGGCTCACATCTTTATCCTCCAGCTTAAGAGCCTTGGTCAGATGCCAGGAAATTGCCTCTCCCTCCCGGTCAGGGTCCGTTGCAAGATATATTTTATCTGCTTTCTTCACTTCCTTCCGCAGTTTCGCAAGAATGTCTCCCTTGCCACGGATGGTAATATACTTTGGTTCAAAATCATTTTCGGGGGAAAAGCCCAGCTGGCTCTTGGGAAGATCCCGTACATGGCCGTTGGAAGCCATAACCTCATAATTCTTTCCCAGAAATTTTTTAATTGTTTTCACCTTTGCAGGTGACTCCACGATTACCAGATACTTTGCCATAGGGGTCCTCTCCTTTATGTCAGCTTAGATTGTTTTTATATAGAAATTCGGGACGGTTTCCTTGACGAATCCCTTCTGCTGCAGCCTCTCCAATATTTCCAGAAGCTCCGAAAGTCCATAGGGACTTTTCTCCACCATCTCTCCCAGTCCGATGGGATAAAAATCGAATAAACTATACACCAACGCCTCATCTTTTTCAAGAAGATTTTTGCGAAAGTCCATTTGAAGAGCCGGTTCCGACATTTCCAGACATATTTCTTTCAGGAAATCCGCAGGATCTGTAATGATGCCCGCACCCTGCTGAATCAGCCGGTTGCACCCCCGGCTGAGTTCATCGGTAATCCGGCCCGGAAGGGCATAGACCTCTCTGCCCTGCTCCATGGCAAAATCCGCTGTAATCAGCGATCCGCTTTTTAATCTCGCCTCAATCACCACCGTATAGTCCGAAAGCCCTGCAATGATACGATTCCGCTGGGGAAAATAGGCAGACAGGGGCTTCGTTCCCGGGGGATACTCCGACAAAATGCCTCCCTGTTCCTTCAGCCTCTCATAGAGCCAGCCGTTGGATTTGGGATAGCAGACATCCACCCCGCAGCCTAACACCGCAAAACTGCTGCCTCCTGCCTCCAGGGCTCCCTGCTGCCCGTCCGTATCAATTCCAAGAGCCATACCGCTGACCACCTGAATGCCATTCTTACCCAGAAGAGAAGCCAGCTTCGCCGCAATCTGCCCCCCATAGGCACTGCGTACCCGGGAACCTACAATGGCAACGCTTTTGGTGTTGTTTTCCGGCAGACGGCCCAAATAATACAGTCCGTAGGGTGCATTCATGATATAAGAAAGCTTTTCGGGATAGTTTTTATCCTCCAGGGATACAAACCCGATTCCCCGCTGGGCAAGCTCCATCCACTGTTTTTCAATATCCCAGGTCTTTTTGCTGTCTTCAATGGCCGCGGCGTCCTCCTCCTTAAGTCCGTGGATACTGCGGATTGCCTTCCCAGACAGACCGTACAATTCCCGAGCACCGGCACATTCTCCGAGAATATGGCGGATCTTCACCGGTGTCATTCTGGGGACATTGGCAAGCCAGTAGGCATACATACTCATAGCTGCCCTCCCCAGAACCGTTCATCCATACTGCGGTAGCAGACCGCCTCATGCAGATGCGAAAGACGTATGTCGGCGGACTGTTCCATATCCGCAATGGTTCTCGCCACCCGAAGAATCTTGTGATAGGTACGGGCTGTCAGCTCCATCTTTTGAAACATATTCTCCATATAGCGCTCTTCCTTCTCTCCCAATCTGCAAAAATCGCGGATTCTTGCAGCAGGAATCCGGCTGTTAAAGCGAATGTTCTCCCCCTCATAGCGCTTTCGCTGGATCTCATGGCAGAGAATCACCCGGTCACGGATAGCCCCGGAGCTTTCATTGGAGGAATTCTCCACCAGTTCCTGATAACTGACCCCCGGCGCCTCCATGCAGATATCCATCCGATCCAGGAGGGGCTGGGAAATTCTGTCAAAATACCGTCTGAGGGAGGGCTGGGAGCAGCGGCACCGGTTCCGGTCCGGATAATAGCCGCAGCTGCAGGGATTCATAGAGGCAAGAAGGAGAAAATTGGCAGGATAAACCACATTGCAGGAAGCTCTTGACAGATGGATCCGATGCTCCTCCAAGGGCTGTCTTAGCACCTCCAGCGTAGCTTTGGAAAACTCCGTCAGTTCATCCAGATAAAGCACTCCGTTGTGCGCCAGGGAAATTTCCCCGGGTTTTGGCATCATGCCGCCTCCGGCAAGTCCTGCGGTGCTGATGGTGTGATGGGGACTGCGAAAAGGCCTTTCGGAAAGCAGCCCCTCCTGTCCCGTCAGCAGTCCACAGACACTGTAGATCCGGGAAAGTTCCAGTTCCTCCTGCTCCGTCAGGGGCGGCAGGATAGAAGCCATCCGCTCGGAGATCATGGTTTTGCCCGCCCCGGGCGGCCCTACCATCAGCATATTGTGCATGCCGCTGGCCGCCACTTCAGCCGCCCTCTTCAGAAACTTCTGACCGTTGACCTCGGAAAAATCACAGTTTGCCCGCTTTTTGCAAGGGTCTTTGTCCTCCAAAACAGGCTCTGCATAGGATCCGCTCCGCAGATATTCGATGACCTGAAGCAGCGATGCAAAGCCCAAAACCTCTGCATCCTTCACCAGACAGCCTTCCCTTAAGTTTCCCGCAGGCACCAGAAACCGCTTCTTCCCCTGGGGAAGCCCGTCCGAAACCATCGGCAGGACCCCCTTCACCGGCATAAGCTGTCCGCTGAGATTCAGTTCCCCAATAAGCACCATTCCCTTCAGCCGCTCCTGTGGCACCAATTCCAGAGCTGCAAGAATCCCAGCCGCAATAGCAAGATCAAAACAGGTTCCGCTCTTTCTTTTGTCTCCCGGGGAAAGATTCACGGTAATACGCCTTGCAGGCAACAGGATCCCGCAGTTGTGCAGGGCAGTCCTCACCCGCTCCTTCGCCTCCCGCACCTCCGGGGAGAGATAACCTACCATATCAAACACCGGCATACCGGTACTGATATCCACCTCCACATGTATGGGAACCGCATGGATTCCATCAATCATGGAGGTCATCACTGTACTGTACATATTCACCTCAATTCCAACAGGGGAATCCGGCATAGAATTATGCATGAAAAAAGATGAATTCAGCATAACACAAAATTCATCTTTTTACAAACTATTCTTCCACTATTTTTTTCAATTTTTCCAAAGCCCGTTTTTCGATACGGGAAACGTAGGAGCGGGAGATCCCAAGCTCTGCTGCGATCCGTCTCTGGGTCCACTCCTCCTCGCCGGTCAGACCATACCGCTTCCGTATGATAAAGGCCTCCCTCTCATCCAACGCGGATCCTATGTTTTCGCGGATCCGCCGGATCTGTTCCTGCCGGTAAAGCTCCTCTGCAGCATTTTTCCCCTGATATTCCAGCACATCCACAAGCTCGATCTGGTTTCCCTCCTTGTCTGTCCCGATGGGTTCAAACAGGGACACCTCGCTTCTTAATTTTTTCCGGCTCCTGAAATACATAAGAAGTTCATTGTCAATACACCGGATCGCATAGGTGGCAAAACGGCTTCCGTAATCTGCCCGAAAGCTCCCCACCGCCTTCAAAAGCCCGATGGTTCCGATGGAGATCAGATCCTCCGGATCCTCCCTTGAGCCTGCATATTTTTTTACCACGTGGGCAACAAGGCGCATGTTGTGCAAAATCAGATCCTCCCTCGCCTCACGCTCACCACTCTCAATCCGGGCAAGACATTCTTTTTCCTCCTCCGGTGACAGCGGAACCAAAAATGTTTTCACTCAGCACCTTTTTGCATTCACTTTCTATATATTCTATGTGAACCCTTGTGCTTTCGTGCTTTTCCCCACAAAAAGAACTGCAGCCATTCTTACAGCGCCGCAGTTCTTTTCTCCAGTTCTTCTTTTTCGTAGGGAACCTTGCCCTTTAATACCTCATGCCTGATAAAGGCCAGTGTCTCCTTCTCTCCACGCTTTGCCAGCATGGTAAGTAGATAACATAGCAGTGCCTCCGTGTCCTCGTGAATCATGTAATGATCATGTCCCTTGACAAAATAGGTAAGAGCACTCTGATCCGTGTACTTGTCCCTCTGATAATTCTTGGAGGCACTTACCCGGTCAATAAACATCTCCACCACATAGCGGACAGGCATCTTCATGCCGCCCATGCCGCCGTGTTTCCTGTCCCTGGCAGCCTTCGGATCATAATCGATCCAGTACTCCAGATGATGCTTGTTGCGCCCCTTATGGTGCAGCCACGCAGAGGAATAGCCCTTCGCCTCCCGCTCTGCATTATTGGGGCTCATATTCCCCTGATAATATTTGCAGCCCACCAGAAACTCCGTGGGGGAATATTTGGAGAGGTCATGTAACAGTCCCTGCCGGTATAATCCCACCTTAAAGCAGCCTGCCATAACCAGATTTTTATGTCTTGTAATTGTACAAAAATGTTTCCACGCCTTACCCATTTATTGTTCTGTCCTTCTTTTTCGTATGCTTTTGCTTCTGCGGCAGCGAACGTCCCACCAGAATACAGATGGACTGCGGATTCAAAGAAACACTGCGCTGGTTCTCACACAGAAGAGGCTCCTGCAGAAACGGCATGGTATCATCACTGCTGTCTGCCACCAGATACCAGCCTTTGCCCCTGGCCAGCTTCGGCAGTGCCAGCGAGGAAACCGCAGACTTGAAATTATACGCTACATACACATCCTCTGTTTTTACCGGATCCGGCGAATACGCCCCACAGTACATGACGCCGGCACACAGACTTCCTGCCTCGGATCCTATCAGCCATGCATTCTTCCCATGATATGACACATCCGGACATCCGATTCCCAGCTCGTCCGCAAAGTGGAAGGGTACCGGATTCGCCACGATGGGATGCTCCCTTCGAAACTCTGCCATCTGCTGTACAAACCGGATTTCCTTCTGGTGGGATCTCTCATTTTTCCAATTGAGCCAGCCGGTGGGATTATCCTGACAATAGGCATTATTATTTCCATCCTGGGAATTTCCCATTTCGTCTCCCGCCCACAGAAGCGGCACCCCCTGGGCCAGAAACAGCATCATAATACTGTTTCTGAAACGCTGGCGCCTGTCCATGTTTATATATTTCT
Organism: uncultured Lachnospiraceae bacterium; assembly: GCA_900316805.1. GTDB lineage: Bacteria > Bacillota > Clostridia > Lachnospirales > Lachnospiraceae > Roseburia. The sequence continues at coordinate 5,275 of ONEJ01000085.1, read as the reverse complement.
TCCGGGTCGGTCCTTCCACACCGCAGTTGCCGCTGAAATTCCAGTCACTTCCGTCCCTATTGTTCTCTTCATTGGCCTCATTATGCTTATCATTGTACATAAAAAGATCTGCCAGGGTAAAGCCGTTATTCTCTGCGATAAAATTCACATATCCCATCTGCTGTCCCTGCTTGCGCTGCTGGTTTAAAAAGTCCCCCAGATCTGCATTCTGATGATTCAGAAGCTTTCTGGCCGGATACAGATACTCCTCACTGTAAACAAACAGATTGCGGTATTTATGAGTCCGGATATCATTTGGTGCAAAATCCGTATAGAAAATCTTCGTCCTGCTGAGAAGATTATCCTGTATCACGGTGGTGATGGGAATCCTCTGTCCCAGCAGATGAAAGCCATCCACATGGAATTCCCTTACCCAGTAACGGAGCGCCCCAAGGATCAGATTGTGATTGGTGTCCTCCGGGAAATACATCTCCATGATGCACTCCATGCCGTTTTCATGCAGTTTTCGGATCAGTGTCTTATACTCTCTGGAAGCGTGATCCGGCTTAGAGGCATAGGAGGCCTTTACCGCAAAATAATTCCCCGGTCCATAGCCCCAGTAATTGACTTTCTTGCTTCTCTCCTTCTCTTTCTGTGGCTGGATCACATCCTCTGCTAAGGGTTCCCACTTCGGATACTCCGGCAGCTTCTCCTCCACCGGCAGAGACATCTCCTCAAACTCGTAAACCGGCATCAGTTCCACCGTGGTGATTCCCAGCTTCTTCAGGTAAGGAATCTTATTCATCATGGCACGGAAGGTTCCCGCCCCGCTCTTCATCCCGGAATCCATGGTAAATCCCCGCACATGAAGCTTGTATATGACCATCTCTCCGGGACCGATCTCCGGCTGTGCGTCCTTTCCCCAGTCAAAGCTGTCGGTGGAAAAAGCACTGTAGATCTCGAAATGCTCTTTCTCTCTGGAGACATCGTTCCATACCTGCCGTCCCATGATCCCATGTGCATAAGGATCCAGCACTTTTTGGCCATTGATTTCAAAATAATACACATACTCCGAAAGAGTCAGCTTCTGCACCGCAACAGAGCGCAAAGAGCCCAGGCTGTAGTTCTTTGGAACCTCTATCTTCTCCTTATGACCGTCCTGTATACTGACAAGGACAATGGCACAGGCATCCTCTCTCTCTCCCTGAAAGGTAAAGGTTACCCATCCTCCCTGTACTGCTACTCCGGTTTTTTCATAATTTCCTTCTTTTATGATTCTTTCCATTATCTACCGCCCATACTCTGCAAGCTATTATATATCATTTTAATTATACTTGTTTTTTCCCTCTTTGTATAGATTTTTTTTCATTTGACAAGGACAGACAGTCCTTTTATAATGAAGCAATAAAAACACTACAGAAAGGAAAGGTAACGGTATGTCTGAACAAGAAAAAGCAACCCCTGTAACTCCTGAGGAGATCGACGATATCCGTGTCAGCTTAGAGCTGGACAGCGGTGAGGTGGAATGCCGCATTCTCACCATCTTCGAGGTAAACGGCCATGATTACATCGCCCTGATGCCCCTTTCTCCGGACGGAGATGACAATGCTGAGGGAGAGGTTTATCTCTACCGCTACGCCGAGGATGAGGAGGGACTTCCCCAGATCGGCTTCATCGAGGATGAGGATGAGTACGAAATCGCCGCTGACCGTTTCGATGAGCTGTTGGATGAAGCGCAGTTTGAAGAAATGGAATAGTATACTGAATTTCTATGTACCGGCTTCGCGGATGAATCGGGAAGGTTCCACTTCCTTTCCGCGGAGCTTCTTTACACAGCAGAGCACCAGCCGCTCCTTCGCCCGGGTCATTCCCACGTAGAACAGGCGGCGCTCCTCTTCGATCTCCTGCTTTAGAACCGCTTTCTTATAAGGCATCAGCCCCTCATTGACATCCACCAGAAATACCTGCCGAAACTCCAGTCCCTTGGCACTGTGCAGCGTGGACAATACCACCGAATCTTTAACCGCAGATTCCTGTCTTGCCATCTGTTCCAGCTGCAGGGTATATTCCCGGATGTGGTCAAACCACTCCTCAAAGCTTTGAAAACCTCTGGCACCGGCTAAGATTTCATCCGCCACCTCGTACAGTTCCTCTTTTTTCAGCCCCCGATAATCCGCATACTCCGCTATGTAATCATCATAGCCGATTCCCCGCCGGATATAATTGACCGCCCCGTAAGGGTTCATCCCTGCCACCAGCTTCACATCACACCAGAGCTTTTCGATGCGCTCCGCGATCCAGGGCTGTTCGTCATACATGCGGATCCACGCATCAAAGTCTACCGTCTTGTCGCAGAGGCTGTCCCTTCCGATATACCGCTTCGGCTTGTTTATAATGCTTAGATAATCCGTCCTCCGGTTACTTCCCCGGGCAATCCGGATATAGGTAAAGATATCCCTGGCGATCCAGTGCTCATAAATATTTGGGATCTTATCCTTTGCGCGGAAGGGAAGATTGCGGGAAAGGAGCTGTTCCATCAGTGGTCCCGGCTGCAGGTTTGTCCGAAACAGCACCGCCATCTCACGGTAGGGCAGCCCCCTCTCATGGGCCTTTACGATTTCCTCAGCCACAAAGATATTCTCCTGCCCCTGCTCCTCAAAGATGCGAAACTCCAGCGCATCCTCCTTCCGAAAATCAGCCTTCACCTCCTTCGCATAACGATCCTCGTTACAGGCGATCAGCTTTCCCGCTGCCGTTACGATGGAGGATGCACAGCGGTAATTTACATTCAGATAAATGATTTTTGCCTCCGGGTAATCTTTATTAAATCCAAGCATAATTTCCGGTTTGGACCCGCGAAAACGATAGATGGACTGGTCATCATCCCCCACAGCAAACAGATTCCGGTCCGGTTCTGCCATCATCTTCATGATCTCCCACTGTAACCCGTTGATATCCTGAAATTCATCAATCAGTATGTAGCGGTATTTACTCTGCCACGCAGACAGAATATCCGGTCTTCGGGAAAACAATTCATAGGTGTACACCAGCATATCGTCAAAATCCATCAGGCGGTTCTGACGCAGCCTTTTATCATATTCCCGGTATATTTTCCGGAAGATTTCCTCCCCGCAGTGGCTGCAGTAAAAATGCTCCAGCGGAATCTGTTCATTTTTGACCCGGCTGATATCTCCCAGCAGATCAGCGATCAGTTCCTTCTCATCCTCGCACTCCAGATGCTGATAGGACAGGATTTCCCGCATCAGATTATACCGGGTCTCCTCCGGGATGATATTGCTCCTGTCGTAATGATATGCCAGCTTCAGAATCTGGAAAAACACCGCATGAAAGGTACCAAAGGTGACCGGACTTCTCTCCTGCCCGGATGCCTTTAAAAAGCGATCCCTCATCTGCAGGGCTGCTGCTTTCGTGAAAGTGATCACCAGAATGCCGGAAGGATCCACGCCATTTTCTATTAAATTGACCGTTCTTTGGGTAATCACGGCGGTCTTCCCGGAACCGGGTCCCGCCAGGACAAGCATGGGGCCATCCATGTGTCGGATGGCCTCCTGCTGAGACTGGTTATAATTCATGAAAACTCCTTATGTGTATTGCAAGCCTTGTTATACTGCTGCCTGCAAAAGCTCGATTCCTTTCCGGATCCGGCGAATAGATTCTTCTTTTCCAAGAACCTCCATCAGCTCGGTAGCACCGCCCGGTGTCATCTGTTTGCCGGAAACAGCGGTACGGATCGGCCACATCACATAGCCGGTCTTAACTTCCTTCTTCGCCACATAATCCTGAAGCAGTGCATACAGAGCATCATTGCTGTAATCCTCCTGCTCCTCCAAAAAAGGCAGCACCTCTGTCAGCACCTCAAGAGAGGTCTGGGTATTGGTCTTCATCTTCTTGTGGGTGTACATAGCCACATCGTACTCCGGAAGTTCCTCAAAGAAATCAATATGCTCCCTGATATCCGGGAAAATCTCGATTCTGGACTGCACCATCTTCGCAATCTTCTTTAAGTCGTAATCCTTAGTGACAACTTCTTTGATGTATGGCAGAGCCTTCTCATAAAAGTCCTCAAATTCCATTTTCTTAATGTACTCACCGTTCATCCATTTGAGTTTGGTGTAATCAAATACCGCCGGCGATTTGCTCATATGATGGTAATCAAATTTCTCAATCATCTCCTGCATGGACATGATCTCCTGGTTATCTGCCGGACTCCATCCCAGCAGTGCCACGAAATTCACAATGGCCTCCGTCACAAAGCCCTGCTCAATGAGATCCTCGAAAGAGGAATGTCCGCATCTCTTGGACAGCTTCTGGTGGTTCTCATCGGTAATCAGCGGACAGTGTACATACACCGGCACCTCCCAGCCGAAGGCTTCATAGAGGCGGTTATACTTCGGGGAGGAAGAAAGATACTCATTTCCCCGTACCACGTGGGTGATGCCCATGAGATGATCGTCTACCACGTTGGCAAAATTATAGGTAGGGAATCCGTCGGACTTGATCAGAATCATATCGTCCAGCTCTGCATTGTCCACAGAAATATCCCCGTAAATCTCATCCTGGAAGGTGGTAGTTCCCTCTGTGGGATTGTTCTGCCGGATGACATAAGGCACCCCGGCCTTTAACTTCTCCTCCACCTCTTCTTTGGAAAGGTGCAGACAGTGCTTGTCGTAGACATGAATTTCCTTGCCGCCAACGGTCTGCTTTAACCCTTCCAGACGCTCCTTATCGCAGAAGCAGTAATAAGCCTCGCCCTTATCGATGAGCTCCCTGGCATACTTTAAATAGATGCCCTGGGCCTGACGCTCACTCTGAATATAAGGGCCTGCGCCACCGTCCTTATCCGGTCCCTCGTCATGAACCAGTCCCGTTTTCTCCAGCGTCCGGTAGATGATATCTACGGCTCCTTCCACCTCACGCTCCTGATCGGTATCTTCTATTCTCAGAATAAAATCCCCGCCCTCATGCTTCGTAATGAGGTATGCGTACAACGCCGTACGGAGATTTCCCACATGCATTCTTCCTGTCGGACTGGGTGCAAATCTTGTTCTGATCTTTTTACTCATTTGAATTTCTCCTCGTCAATTTAACATCGGCCTGCCTGTAGCCACCGTAACGCCCATTATATACCAAATGAGGGCTTTTCGCAAGGGAACAGCCTTCAATTCAAAAAAAGAGCCTCCAAATACTTTCCGGATTTGAAAGCCCCGTTCTTTCAAAATATGATCATCTATTTCCCAATCTTCCTTACCGTCTTCACTTCCCTGGCTATTTTTTT
>ONEJ01000034.1 GCA_900316805.1 uncultured Lachnospiraceae bacterium | reverse complement strand
ATTCTACACACATTCGGAATCCGTTGATTTTCCAAGGAAAATCACAGGGTCATCAATCAAAGATTGGTGACAGTCCTCATGTGTGTGGGGGTCAACAAGTCAGAGCTCTTATCCTGCAAGCAGGAACGAGTTCTGACCTTTTGACCCTTGTATCATAATATATACTCAAAGTAAGGAACTCTATCGGTAACTTCAATTGCCTTCCACAACTGATATTGAAAAAGGCATCCGATAACTCGGATGCCTGGCAGCTCTATTATGACTCATATTTGGAATGATTAAGCCAAAGTTCTTTTTTCCAAACTCCTGTCCACTTAATATTTTTCAGTTTTCTCTAAATAAAAGTAAAATCCTCATCCTGGCCTATTCTCTTCTCACATACTTGTTCCTGCCGTAATATCCGAACAATATACATAACATCATCTTTGACGAAATAAAAAATATTAGCAACCATAAACGGGACTTTATATATTTCATAACCTCTGTAATAGACTTTTGTTTCCCCAACTATCCCGGCAGAAATTCTTAATTTATTCCATATAAACTCTTTCAGTTGTTTCTCATATCTTTCGCACTCTCTGGAACCAAACTGCAAATTAATCCAATCCTGCGCATCAGCAATGTCAAAAACAGCTTCCATTGAAAACTTAACTTCTCTTATTTCTCTCATTTTCCCTCATTCGTCTAATTTCATTTGCTTTTTCAAATGCTTCATCCATTGCGTATACACGTCCCTCTTTAATATCATCAATTCCTCTGTCGAGCATTTGCAAGAGTAATTCCTGCTCAATATTTTCCTTTTTTACTGCTGCATCCATATAGAACACCTCCCTGCATTGATATCTGTAAAACTTTCATAAAGCACATCATTCAGTTGTGTTATAGCATGAGATCATTCCACTTTAAATATTCGGCTCTTTTCAGATTATGCATGAAAAATATATTTTTAGCGGTACAATTCGCATTCACCTGCTTTTTCAATACATCCCTTTGTAAATCTGGATTTCGAAAAAAGATAATAATGTACCTTCGTATAATGGACTAAATTGTGATTGACTAAATTGTGATTGACCAAATCAGAATATAACGATTAATATCATCCTAATCAACCAGATCATTCTGAAACCGGGACAAATGCTCATAAGGCAGAATCTGTCTCCCCCGGAACAGACCACAGCCGTCATTGATGAGACTGTTGTCCACCGCCGCAAACATATTGACATCCAGCTTAGCCAGTTCCAGCTGCTGCAGCTTCAAGCCCCGCTCATAGGCCTCGTCAAAGTATAGGCATTCTCCCTCCGGCACGGTATCCCTTCTGCCCCGCACATATTCCTGCTGTCTCTCGTACCCCAGATGGTTGGCTACACCGATTTCCGCGATATCGTCCATGTCCTTGGTGCGCAGCTGCATCTCCATGTAGCAGCCGGCAATCTCATCAAAAAAGGTGATGTGCAGGGAGCGGTAGCCGTTCTCACTGGCATTTACGATATAATCCCGGTAGAAGAGCCGAACCTCATCCGTAAGAAGATCTGAAGTACTCTCTTTCACCCCACCTGCAGCTTCCGGAGAAAATCCCCGTTCCTTTAGAAAAGAAGGCAGTGCATTGGCGATCCGGTACAGATGGCTGATTTCCTCCTGCTCTCTGTCTTCCTCATGAGCCAGATGGCAGCGGGGTACAGAAATCACAATCCGGTAGGCGATCAGATCCCGAAAGCAGGTCAGTCTGCTCTTTAACTCATCTACAGAGGGATACCCGCCATGCTTTCTGTAATAATCGTAAATGTATTCCACAATATAGCCGTTAAACTTCTCCTCTGCCCGGATCAGGGATTTGATCCTTCCCTTAAAGGTAAAAGAAAGATAGGGAAATTCCGCCACCATATATTTGTAGAATCCCCGGATTCTCTGGGACTGGGAGGTCAGGAAATCGTTGTGCTCCAAAAGCCCTTCAATCTGCCGCAGAAAATCACAGTGCCGCAGATCAATCTCATTTCCTGTCTGCTCTGCACTTTTCTGCAGATCCGCTGTATATTTTTGAAGAATCCGAAGCACTGTGTCCCCGGAATATAAATAATCATTTAATGTTATCATTTGTCTTACTTGCCGTTTCCAAATATGTATTTAAGTTTTTACGTTTCTTCTATTTTAATGGATTCCCCTGCATTTGTCCACAAGAAGAAAAAAGGGCTTCTGCCACAAAAAAAGCTGCCACAACACTGAGTTTTCAGTGCCTGCGGCAGCCCCCTGTTATGTATTCCTGTTTATATCATAAGCGCATTTCTGATGGCAGATTACATAATCTTATGTACCCAGCCTTCTGGTCCTTCGATCTCGCCCATCTGGATGCCGGTCAGTGTCTCATACAACTTCCTGGTAACCGGTCCCATCTCATCCATACCGCTTGGGAAACAGATCTCTTTGCCGTGGTCATTGATCTTGCCAACGGGAGAAATAACAGCTGCGGTACCACAGAGACCACACTCTGCGAAATCCTTCACTTCCTCAAATTTCACCGGTCTGTGCTCAACGGTGAGGCCAAGATATTTCTCAGCAACTACCATCAGAGATCTTCTGGTAATGGAAGGAAGGATACTGTCAGACTTCGGCGTTACAAACTTGCCATCTTTGGTGATAAAGATGAAGTTGGCTCCACCGGTCTCCTCAACGTATGTTCTTGAGGAAGGATCCAGATACATATTCTCGTCAAAGCCTTTCTCATGGGCATCTACGATGGCATAGAGACTCATGGCATAGTTTAATCCGGCCTTGATATGACCTGTTCCGTGCGGTGCCGCACGATCAAAGTCAGACACGCGAATCGTAATCGGCTTAGCACCGCCCTTGAAGTATGGACCTACCGGAGTAACAAGGATACGGAACTGATACTCATCTGCCGGCTTAACACCGATAACAGAATTGGTTCCGATCATATATGGACGGATGTAAAGGGTTGCACCGGAGCCAAAAGGTGGTACCCATGCAGCATTTGCCTTTACTACCTGCTCTACTGCATCAATGAAACGCTCCTCCGGAAATACCGGCATCTCAAGTCTCTCACAGGAATCCTTCATTCTCTGTGCATTTAAATCCGGGCGGAAGCAGACAATCTGTCCATCCTCCGTTGTATAAGCCTTCAGGCCTTCAAAACAGGACTGAGAGTACTGGAACACACCGGCACACTCATTCAGTGTTACGTTGGGATCCGTGATCAGGGCTCCATCATCCCACTTGCCATCCTTATAATTCGATACATAACGATAATCCGTAGGCATATAGGCAAATCCTAAATGCGACCAATCGAGATTCTTTTTCTCCATTTCTATTCTCCTCCATTTCCATACAAAACCGGCAATCTATAACTGCTTGTTATGGAGTACTGGCTGTTCTATTATTTGTAATTGCAATCATTTTAGTACAATCTTTTCCTTTTGTCTATAGTTCCCTGCAATTTTACTATTGCAAAAATTCATAAGTACTATAACTGAAGCTTCTGAATTTCCTCCCGCAGTTCCTCCTTCCGATCCTTCAGAAGGAGCATACGGTTATACTTATAATACTCCTCATTTCCGCACTCACTGACAAATTTCAGGCTGTAATATCCTGCTGACAGTTCTGTGAGGAAAATAACCATTTCCTGTCCTTCCCCAAAGACTCTTGCGAAAAAGGAAAAGGCATTGGACAGATGACTTCCGGTCTTTGCAATCCTGTTTTGGCGCGCTTCCTCCCGCTCATCGAAGCGGCTCTTCAGCAAAAGGAAATTCTCTTTCCCGCTGCCACAGCCCTCTGATGCAAGAAATTCTTCAAATTCCTGCAAAATGCGGATGACCGCCTGCCTTGCTTTTTCCTCCTCCCGGGTAAGCAGTCCTGCCTTTTTCTGGTGCTCTCCCATCTGGCTGTAAGTCTGCCGCTGCCGTTTTAACAGTTCCGCTGCACTTCCCTTTTCTTCCTTCAAGTCCTCCCTTAAGAACCGCATCTGCTCCAGAAGGGCGCTCTGCACCTCTTTTTCCTGCACATAGGAAGCAAATTCCTGGCCCAGAGCGTCCAGAAGCAGCCCGATGAGGCTTAACTTTTCGTCAAAAGGCGCCTGCTGCATTGCCTGGGTATTCTCCGGAATCACGCCCTCTAAAATCTCCGGAATCCGGTAGATCCGGTTATATTTATTGTAGAGCTCATAGTAGTTGGCAAAATCCCGGGCGATTTCCTCATCCTGCAGATACTGCACCACCAGTTCATAATTGATGGGAAGTTCCAGGCTCTCATAGACCTTCATGATCTGGGAGAGATCCTCCCAGCCTCTGGCAGTCACAAAGCGTTTGCCCTCCAGATCTGACACTACAGAATAGAAATTCTCTTTCTTGATCTCAAGATAGGAGAGAATGCAGCCGTGAATCCGCATCCGGTAGGCATATTCTTTCCAGACGGAAAAATCTTCTTCCACATGGATCCGCTTCACCCGGTCGTAGGTTACGATATCAAAATCCCGCACCGACTTGTTGTATTCCGGGGGATTTCCCGCGGTGACGATCACAAAGCCCTCCGGAATCCGGTGATTACCAAAGGTTTTGTACTGGAGAAACTGCAGCATTGTGGGAGCCAGCGTCTCCGACACACAGTTAATCTCATCCAGAAAAAGAATTCCCTCTCGGATACCGGTCTGTTCGATCCGGTCATAAATGGCCGCGATGATCTCGCTCATGGTATATTCCGTGACCGGAACCTCCTGTCCTCCATAGTTTTTCTTCTCAATGAAGGGAAGTCCGATGGCGCTCTGTCTGGTGTGATGGGTAATGGTATAGGAAACAAGATTGATCCCGCACTCTTTGGCTGCCTGCTCCATAATGGCCGTTTTGCCAATTCCCGGCGGTCCGATCAGGAGTACCGGCCTCTGCCGCTCCACCGGAATCACATAGTCCCCATTTTCATCCTTTTTCAGATAAGCCTGTACCGTATTTACGACTTCCTGCTTTGCCTCTTTGATATTCATGGTTCCTTCCTTTCGTCCAGATACAGCTTCATCGCCCAATCCGGTACCTTTTCTTCTTCTTTTTCTTCATCCCCGTAAAAAACAAATACGGTGTCATAATCCGTGGGCTTTGTGGGATATGTTCCAAACCCATCCGTAAAATACATAAGCCCCTTCAGATTCCGAAGCTCCCCTCTTTTTCTAAGCTCCTCCACGTAGGAAAACACCGGACGAAAATCCGTGCCGTAGCCTCCCTGCACCGCAAACTGATCTGCATACTTCTCCATTTCCTCCAATTCTGTGATCCGTATATCCTTCTGGATCTGATTGTCACACTCCAGGATACGGATATGAACCCGGTGGAAAAAGCTCTCCTGGTTCTTAAGAATTGCGCCGGTCTCGTTCAGAAACTGCTGCACCAGCCGGTCCTTACAGGAGGCAGAGGTGTCGATGGCAATCACCAGCTCCTCGATGCGCTTTGCCTCCCGGTATTCATTCTCCTCAATGAGGGGCATATTCCCGTACATATTCAGTCCGTACATATAGAATCCGTAATCAAAGGAATCCATATCAATAGACACTTCCTCCCGCACCACGGCAAATTTTTTCAGAAAATCCTTATAGCTTTTGCGCACACGGTTGTGAAGGCTCAGCATCCAAAGGAGCTTTCCGGCATCCTCTGCTGCATCCTTTGCGTAGGTTTCCATGTCACTCTGGATCCTTTTGGCATGGTCCTTCCACTCCTCCTCTTTGGGATCTGTGGCTCCAAGGGGCGTGGCATCCTGATTCTGCTCCTTTGCATCCGCCTGCTGTGGCTTCTCTTTCGAGCTGTCGGACTGGGAAGGTGCCTTCGGTCCTTCTTCCTCCGGCGGTTTCATCCGCTCCCAGAAGCTGTGTTCACAGAGGGCAAATTCCTGCCGCAGGGATTTCTCCACATAGGGATCCCTCTTATGGGTCTGAAAATAATGATACAGTTTTTCTGCCGTCAGTACCTTAACTTCTGCCTCCAGCTTCTCATACCACTGCTGTCTGAAGTCCGAGCTTACCCGAAGAATCGTAGGATAATCCATGGAATCCACCACCGATTCCGCCGCGATATCACAGCAGAGATCCCAAAGTTCCCCATCCTCCTTCGTCTTTGCAGAAAACATATGCCGGAACAGGCAGTGCATCAGCATATGCATATAGGTCCGGTTCAAAAGCTCCGGTCTCTCCAGATAGGACTGCATCAGAAACGAGGGGTTGAAGCGGATGGACACCGCATCCGTCCCCACCCTTCTGGTGGAAAGATCCATCTGAAAATCCAGACTTCCCAGTGCCGGTCCCATAAAGCGCATGGACAGATACAGTTCTGTCTGCACCATATGTAAAATCTTTTTTCCGGTTTCCTCCAATTCCACTCTGGTCTTCATCGCTTACCAATCCTCAAGTGAGAGGGCCTGCTGACTGTCGGCCCGCTCAAAATGTTTTCTCTGATACTCCATCAGAAGAGCCGCTGCCTCCGGCTTTTGTTCCTTTGCCGCCAGCTGTAGTGCCGATGCAATTTCTGTCTGCGGGATTCTTAAGGTATCGCACAGATACCGGATTTCCTCTAGCCTTCCCGCCGGAATCAGTTCCTGCAGCACCACACCTGCATTCTGCTCCAGATACTGCCCGTAGATTTCACCGGCACTTTGCTCCAGTTCCACCGGATACATCAGACGCTCCAGGGCAATTTCCACCGCCGCGCGGTAATCATCTGTGATCACCTGGGAAAACAGACGGTCATAATTTAACAGGTCCACACCCTTTCTCGTAACACACTCCCGGTAAGGATATCCGCTTCCCTCGATCTTGTGGTGCAGTACCCGGGCTTCCACATCCTCCACAAACTGATACACATAGGCGGGAAAGGTCAGAAACAGCCCCGCAGGCTCCACCACAAAGTGAAGCATCCTGTCGTTGTCTGCCAGAAGCTCCTTCATGATCAAATAGTTTCCTCTCTCCTGATAGATGGTAATCTCCGACAGGCTCTCACACTGCTTGATCACCCCGTCATAATAGTCTTCCACGCTGTCATGCAACGCCATGGATTTAAGATTTTGGCAGTTGTAAAAGGCATATCTCCCCAGAATCTCAATGGTTCCGGGAAGTTCTATATGCTCCAGATCATGCCGTCCGGAAAATGCATTTTTACCGATGCTTCCCACAGGAATCCCGTCAATTTCCTCCGGGACACAAAGAGTCCGAATGTTTCCCGTATAGCCGGTAATTTCTATATATGTCTTTCCCCTGCGGTCGGTACACTTTTCCCAGCAGATTCCCATTATACTTGCTTTCCTTTCCACCAGGCGCGCAGTTCACCGATAAAGTAGAGGGAACCAAGCGCAATGTTTTTCTCTTTCTTGGAAAGCGCCTCCGGCATATCGGAAATGCTTCCAAGGCTTTGGGCTCCTACTCCCCTGCTTCGAATGGTCTCTGCCAGTGTTTCCCCTTGCAGGCCCCGGGAGGACTCCGGGGTCACCGTTACAAAGTCCGCCGCCAGAGGCAATAGTTCCTCCACCATGGTTTCATATGCTTTATCAGCCATAACCCCCATAAAAAATCGGAATTTTTCACCGGGATACAGTTTCTCGAGGCTTTCCTTTAAGGCATGGATTCCATTTTGATTATGGGCACCATCCACCAGCAAAAAGGGGCTCTCGCTTAAGATTTCCATTCTCCCCGGCCAGACCGTGTTATGAATGCCTTTCTGGATGGCTTTTTCGAAAGCGTCCCTGGGCACAACTCCCACCGAAGAAATGCGGCTTCTTTCTACTTCCCAGAAGGCTCTTGCCGCCAGCATAGCCGCTGCCGCATTCTCCAACTGGTAACTGCCCATCAGTCCCGGTCCCATTTCTCTTACGGCTTCCATATCAGATTCCTGCACCACCTGCCCGTCGGCGTAACGCATTAACACCGTCAGGACTTTCTCCTCCTGTGGGGCAAAAACGGCCCGTACTCCCGGCTTTAGAATTCCCGCTTTTTCCTCTGCAATTTCTTCCAGTGTATTGCCCAGCACGGCCATATGATCATAACCGATCCGGTTGATTACCGCAGCCACCGGTTTTCCAAGGGCATTGGTGGAATCCAGCCTTCCTCCCAGACCGGTCTCGATCACAGCCACATCGCAGTGCTGCTCCTTAAAATACAAAATGGCCATTGCAAGACAGTAATCAAACATGGTTGGCGTCAGTCCAAAATCAATGGACAAGAGCATATTGCCCAGTCTTGTGACGTCTTCCTTCGGAATCATCTGCCTTCCTACCATAATGCGCTCCTCGAATTCCACCAGATGGGGGGATGTAAACAGTCCCACCCGAAGCCCTGCCTCCGACAGAATGCTTGCCAGAAAGGCGCAAGTGGATCCCTTTCCATTAGTTCCTGCCACGTGAATATAGGGAAGCCCCTTCTGGGGTTCTCCAAGTATAGACAGCATACGCTTTGTCACCTCTACCCCCGGAAGATTCCCAAAACGACGCATGTTTTCAATCTGTATTTTTACCTGTTCGTAATTATAATTATGCATAATCCTTAGCTTTCCTAAAAAAACGGGGAAGACCCCCTGATCTCTCCCCGCTATTTTACTTCTATCTATGTTCACTTGCAAGTATGTTTTCGTTCAAAAACAAAAGATATCCGGTCTGGTTATTTCGAAGCCAACGTACCGGACTAGAACGCCAGAATCACACCGCCATCATTGGCATACATGGTGGAGACTCCCGCTGTATTTACCACCACGATTTTTTTAAACTTAGCAAATTTCTCAACGGTTTCCTTCACAAACTGCGCCCTCTGGGGACAATTGCAGTGAGAGATTGCAAGTACACGGTTCTCACAGTTTTGGGTTACCTTGATCATATCCTCTACCATTTTGATGAGAGCCTTCTTCATTCCCCGGGCAGCCCCTAGCTGCTGGATGGCTCCCTCCTTCGTGGAGCCCATTATCGGCTTGATATTAAAGGTATTGGCAACCAGCGATTTCAGATTGCTTAACCGTCCGGCCTTCCGCAAAGTTTCCAAGGTCTCCAGCACAAAAAAAGTATTCATGGAGGAAATGTAGGCATCTGTTTCCTTAACCACCTTCTCAAAACTCTCTCCCGCTTCCTCCAACTCCTGAATTTTCATACCAATGAGGGTTTCACCGATGGAGGCAGATTTGGAATTAAACACATGAATCTTCTTGTCACTGCCATGCTCCTCCTCAAACAGCTGTGCCGCCAGCACCGCACTGTTGTAGGAACCGCTCAATTGTCCGGAAAGAGTTACCACGTAGACATGATCTGCCTCGGATCCATATGCACTCATATAGCACTCCGGTGACGGACAGGAAGATTTCGGGCTGGTTGCGCTGTCCTTTACCCTCCGCAAAAAATCCTGCTGGTCAAAGGTCTCATCGTCAACAATTCGATATCCGTCTACCTCAAGTTCCAGCGGTACATTGCAAAAATGTCTATCTTCCTTCAGTTCCTCAGGCAGCTCTCCACAGCTGTCAATTACAATCTTATACATACGATATCCTCTCCGGAATAAAAATGTATTCCAATTACTTTATCAAATGTTTTCTCCATCCACTACAAGTAGTTTTGATTACTACGTTGGTTATAGTAACACGAAACCAACTATTTGAAAAGAGAAAACACAAATTTTTATTTATTTTTTATTTGTACAAGAAAAGAGTACCCTGGCGGTAAAAAATAAGGTATAATGACAGCAGGACATTTCTTCCACAGTGCATGGTAAAAAACATAGGCGCAGCGGGCTGCGCTGAGGATTTTTACCATGTGCAATGGGAGAAATAGGCAAGGTATTTGGTGTAGTGATTCGTCAATGACCCAATGATTTCAGAACTGATACGCTAGAACCATGAAGGAGGAACTATGCAGGCACTGGAGCTGACTGATGTAAAAAGTTTTATGAATCAATTATTGAAAAGTGATGTCTTCGATCACTTTCTTTTGCAGGAAGCCGTCATTACCTCTGCCGTCTCCTTTGTCATCGACGGGCGCATCAACAAGGGCTTCTATTCCGAAAATGAACTGGAAGAGCTTTCCTTAACAGACAAGACCTTCCTTCCCTTTGGAATGCTCCGGAATAATTTCTTCGACCTGATCAAAGGGAAAAAGACACCTTCTTCCTTTAAATTCATCCTGCTGCTTTCCCCAGAGAATCTGAGACGTACACTAAACAGTATTTCCGGTTCCTTCACAGAAAATGACATTACCGGTGTTTTTCTCAATATTCGTTACCAAAACCAGCTGCTTACACTAACTACCGGCATATCCTACCGGATTTTCACACCGGATAAGACACTGGATAACGAATGGGACCGGCTTGTCCGCCAGTTTCTAAAGCAGCACAACATTTCCTTTGAGGAATTATGATTGCTTTTTGCTTTACTTTTCTAAAGTGTTATGCTATTCTAAAATCAGTTGCAAAGCAACATAAATCAAGTGGAGGTACTTTCGATGAACAAAGGTACAGTTAAATGGTTCAACAACCAGAAGGGCTACGGATTCATCACCGCAGAAGACGGACATGATGTATTCGTACATTACTCAGGACTTAACATGGAGGGATTTAAATCTCTCGAGGAAGGCGCAGCAGTCGAGTTCGAAATCACAGACGGCGCTAAGGGTCCGCAGGCAGTCGACGTAACCGTAATCAAATAATACTGCCAACTAATCTAGTTTCTATGTACCTTTTTCTTTTTAATATTTTGTGACAGACCTCTGCCACATCGTTCTTTATTTAGATTAAGATATTGGATACAACGATTAAAACAGACGGGGCATTCTCCACAGGGGGATGCCCCATTGTTTTCATCGAAGGGCAGGCTTGAGGCAACCGGAAGGCATCTAGTACAGCGTTTTCGAAATAACTAAACCAAATAACTTGCCTATTTCTCCCATTACACATGTCAAAAAGCTTCGACGTAGCCCGCTACGCCGTCGAAAATCCGCCTTGCATATGAAAATTCATACTTCGTCATATAGCCAGATACTTATTATTCGGTGTACTAGACCCGTTTATTGTTCAACATCTGTCCCCGTCTCAAACACCTTACAGATACTATCATAGTGGAGGAAAATACCCTGATCCGCCAGCGCCTTGATTTCCTCTGCTGTGGCAAATTGAACACCGGCCACTTCCTCCTCCTGAAGCTTTAGATCACTCTCATCCACATCCATTACGTAGCGGTATACATCCACAAAATAGTTATCACCCTTCCCTGGGTTCTCCCTGTGGTAGGTAAACTGATAACCGCCCCTGGCGCCTGTGATATCCAGCCCTGTCTCCTCAAGAATTTCTCTGGCCACGGCATCCTCAGATTTCTCTCCTGCCTGAGCCGCCCCGCCGGACACCTCCCACCAGCCCGGCGCCCAGCTCTTAGTCATGACACGCTTTGTGATGAGAAACCGTCCATCCGGCCTCATGATCACGCCAAGCACCGTCAGATGATATTCATCATCCGCCAATGTGAACTTATTCCTCTCCATGGTTCTGCCTGTCGGCACCTTGTTTTTGTCGTAGATATCCCATAATTCCATTGTATCCCTCATTTCCCGGATTTGAGACACGGACTCTGCTTTTCTTCAGTCCACTGCCTTACCGATCATTTATCTCATCGTAGTGACATGAGGACAAACGTCCCCTTACAACTCACCTGATTCTTACGTCACAGTATAACATAATCACAAAACCGTTTCAAACATATACTTCCGGTACCACTTGGGCATCATGGTATTCTGACACTTCTCATTATGACGCTGGGTGATTTCCATGGAAGATACATATTGCTTCCACAGTACCTCAAAGGCATCCCCTCCATATTGATCCAGTTCAAGTTCTATCCCCGCTGTCAGCACACAACTGTGGAAAGCCTCATGGACAGCCGCAAGCCTGCGCTTCTCATCATAGATGATAAAATTCTCATTAGGAAAACGGTCGGTAAAGTGTTCCGCCATAAGAGGTACCAGGTTGCATTTCGGTTCCACCTGTGCCACAAGCACGGATCCTGTATCCCGAAAGCGCAGAAATCCGTAGAACTTCTGTCTTTCGTTCTCCACCTTGCGGGACAATTCCATAACCCGCATGACATAGGGATCCGCCAGATAGTCAGAAATATCGTGACCTTTGGCAAAAGCACGGATGAGATACCCCAGCACAATGGTCGCCCTCTCCTCATCAAAGTGGCACAGGGCACGAAGCAGGGTGTCATACACGGAATAGCCAAGTCTGGTCTGGATGGAATACACCGTACGCTCCACCTTATATGCCTCTGTCACAACCGCAATTTCCTTTGCAAACAAACTCATACAGCCTTCCCCCACAGCAATGGAAATACTGTCTGTGTAGGGTTGTTCCATCTGGTTTTTATATACAAATGCATCATAGATCGCAGTGAAGATTCCCTCCAGTGAGTCTTCACAACGCAAAATCAAAGCTTCACACATCTTCCCACCTCCCCTGGTCTACCGGTCCATGTGAAACTGCTTTTCCAAACAAACCGATGCTATATTTCCATCTTCATAAAAAGCCTATGAATGTGAATCATCATGTTAATGATTCAAACTTCCCACATGGATTTCCCAGCGGGAAGTTTTAGTTAATAATTGTTTCCAAACAAGGAAAGCTGCTGGTAGGTCTGGCTGCCTGCCTCCGGCAAAAGCAGTTGCAGTGGCCGTTCCCCGTATACCAGTTGTCTGGTAATATACTCCTTCTCCATTCTCGTTGTATACATCATGTGGCCCTGGCAGGTAATGAAGTAAATGGCACGCTTTAACACTACTCCCATCCTCTTAATATCTGTAAAATCAAGCTTGGCGTGACGCCTTGCTGCCAGAATCCGCTTCGCGCTTTTCGTACCGATTCCCGGCACCCGAAGAAGAGTATAATAATCTGCCCGGTTAATCTCCACCGGAAACAGTTCCAGGTGATTTACCGCCCAGTCACACTTGGGGTCAATCTGCTCATCAAAGTTGGGATGCTCCTCTGACAGAAGTTCATCTGCCTGAAAGCCATAAAAACGAAGTAAAAAATCTGCCTGGTACAGCCGATGTTCCCGAAGAAGCGGCGGTCCCTGGGGAGTCTGAAGCAGCGCAGAATCCTGATTGACATTTATGAAAGCCGAATAAAACACCCGCTTCATCTCGAACCGCTGATACAAAGCTTCCGTTACCGCCATGATCTGGTAATCAGTCTCCCCGGTGGCTCCAATGATCATCTGGGTACTCTGGCCCGCCGGCACAAAATAGCGGTCCGGCCGGGACAATTCCCCGGCTTCCCTCGTCACAGAAGTACCTTCTGTCAATCCAACTCTTGTCATCCTACCTTCCAGCAATCCGTCTACCGTCAATCCCCCTTCCGTCAAAGCAGTCTTTTCTGCTCTCTTCTCTTTAATGGCCTTGATTCCCTGCTGGTAGTCCTTCAGTCGCTCATAGCTGTCGTTGATTTGTGCCATCTGCTCATAATAGGACTTTTCGTCAATATACACACGGCTTTTCATGCTGGATATTCCGTGGTACTGCCGGCTCTCCTTAATTCCATTCTGAATCTGCCGCATGGGAGATAAAATGTTCTTCCGCACCTTATTGGGTGCGGCTGTTCTTAATCCCTCCGCCGTGGGCATCTCCAGATTCACACTCATACGGTCAGCCAGATAGCCCACTATCTCCACCACTTCCGCGGATGCTCCCGGAATCCCCTTCACATGAATATATCCGTTGAAATGGTATTTGCTCCGCAGAAGAAAAAGAGTCTCATACAAAAGCCCCATAGTGTGATCCGGCGACTGAATAATTCCCGAGCTCAGAAACAACCCCTCAATATAGTTACGCCGGTAAAACTCCATGGTAAGGCGGCACACCTCCTCCGGGGTAAAGCTTGCCCGCTTCACATCATTGGATACACGATTCACGCAGTACTTGCAGTCATAGATGCATTCATTGGATAGGAGTATCTTAAGTAGGGAAATACAGCGTCCATCCCCCGCAAAGGTATGACAGATTCCACAGGCAGAAGTACTGCCCATATGCTTTCCATCGCCGCCCCGCTGTACGCCGCTGGAGGTACAGGCTACATCATATTTCGCTGCGTCCGATAGGATCGTCAGCTTTTCCATAAGGCCATCGGCCTGAATCAAATTTGCCATTCCTCATACCTCCTCTGCCGGGGGGGGGTGTAGTTGCACCCCTACATCACTTCACCACTTGATCATTTATATCGTTGTATTGTTACCATATTGTTATATTTTACCTATTGTACCTTATATTGTTCGCAAAGAAAATCAAAGAGAACACCAAAAAGAACATTTGTTCCATTTATTCTACCAGAAGAACAAATGTTCGTCAATATTTTTTACTGTATTTCTATATGGTACTATATTTCTAATTTCTATTTTTCTCTTACCACAGCTTTCATTTTGGGCGGTAGAACCCTTATCTGACTCCCTCCGCCCATTTTTCTCCTACCCCTGCATATACTTTGGGCAATGGAATCTTTATTTAACTCCCACCGCCCATATTCCTCATATCTGAGTACATATCAGAAAGTTGCCGGGAACTTCCCCCGGTATCCCCCCTTGTCTGATACCCATACACATTCTTGACACTCATACAGTTTTCTGGCACCAAGACACATTACCGGTGCCCTCACACTTTCCCACTCTGTCATCACATGCCGCGGTGTACTAGTTATTTCAAAACGCTGTACTAGGGTAAATGATGAAGCAAATGCCGCCCATCAGCCCGCAGGAGACGGCTGTAAGAATAAGTGCTGCCACCTCTCCGCCCAATACATAGCCGCCTGCCATAAATCCAACCAGCACCAGAATCATGGCAAAACGTAAGAGCATCTGGAACACTGATTTGACCATATCCAGTGCGCTGGCGGGAAAGATTGCCTCCAGCACCAGTCCCACCCCGGAAAGCATGAAATCAGCGATCACAAGTGTCACAAACCACAGAACAACCAGCAGAGGGTTTGATCTCACAAGCAGCGCTCCAAGAACCAGTCCCGGAAGCAGGTCCAGCCCGCAGCTGTATGTACCGGACAGCATGGCGAAAAACACCTTTTTGTATGGATTATCCGGCACCAGAACAAGCCAGTTCATGGAAGTCTCCCGCTCGATGGGATTGCCCATATTGCGGAAAAATAAAATAGCCAGAATCACACAACCTGTCAGCATAAAACTATGACTGTTCATAAAACGCGCTGTGACCATACCGAGAAGAAGTCCTACACCCAGATAGAATAACATCGTATTGGTAAGAACACCAAATTTTGCCACGCGCTTCCTGCAGTAAGCTTCTTTGGTAAAAAAGGTACTGGCGCCTTCTCCTCCGAAGGTTCCGGTACGTCTGATCTTATCCGAATGCTTCTTGGCTGCAACTCTTCCCTGCTGGGCATCCTCCACCATTTCAGCTGTTTTGCTGGCCGCCGAAAAAGCATCCTCATAAAAATCCGCCTTAATGTGCCAGATGGCAAAGACAAGTACCACCATACTGACCAGAAGCAGAAACAGATAGATAAAAAATGGAAGGATCTGTTCATTGACAGCACACATGATCATGCCCTTATACCATCCGATCACCGGAACCACACGTATCCACCGGCTGCCGAAGGTTACCTGCACCATGGCATTCACATCCCGTCCCCCGGCAAAAAAGACCGCTGCCAGTACACCGACGATAAGAAGAATTATACCAATCACAAAGGGGAGAACATACTTCTTCAAATTCTCATGGGTCGTAAATACCGTATAGGAAAGCACCATCATCAGCCGCTGGAAAATCAAAAGCATGATGTACCCTGCAAACATGGCAGCCACCGCCGAAGCTCCAAGCCCTGCATTGATCACCAGATTCGGAATCTGGAAAACCAGATAGAGGGATGCCACAAAGGCGCCCATCATCTGAAAACTCAGACGGAACAAAAGAACCGTCTGGGGCTTTAGGGGTGCCGTAAACAGGAAATTGACATCTGCCATCCGGAAAATATCCGAGCCGCTTTTGGAGCCGGCATACAGCCCCCACAAAAGCACAATCACAAGAACCAGGGCAACAACGGCTTCCACCCACATTTTTACTGTTGCCACCTCCTCCGGTGACATTTCATCATCCTCTCCGGAGGTTTCCTCCTGTCCGTCCTCCTCACCATTCTCCGAAAGAACCTCTGTGGAGCTTTCCGTAGATGTCTCTGAGTTTTTCTCCTGATCTGCGATCACACTGCCGATCACGCCACCGGCCACTCCACAGATTCCGATAAATCCCACACATACCAGAATCACCACAAGAACCTTGCTCCGAAACATCTTTTTAATGGAATTCCAGAAGGTGTGCGCTGCATAATAACCCCACAGTCTCATCCCTGCACCTCACTCTCCGGTGCCTGGGATTCCGGTTCATTCTCCGCGCCACCCTCCGTAATTTCAAAAAAAATATCCTCCAGGGATTTTCCGGTCTCACTGATGTACTCCTTCTGCACAACAGCAGCAATCCTTCCCTTTTGCATGATATAGGTGGTATCCCACAACTCTTCGATACTGTCGATCATATGGGTACTCAAAAGCACGGTACAGCCCCTGTCTCGCAGTTCCTTCAAAACCAGTTTCAGTTCTTTGATGGCATGGGGATCCAAACCGATCATAGGCTCATCGAAAATCACCAGCTTTGGCCGGGGCAGCAGTCCACAGCAGATAGAGAGCTTCTGCTGCATCCCCTTGGACAGCTCGTCTCCGAACTTCTTGCGCTTATCATCCAGATCAAAGCGGGTCAGAAGCTCATCCTTATAGGCCTGATAATCCTTCAGCTTATAGGCTCTGGCAATAAACTCCATATGTTCATCCACCGTCAGATTCGGATACAGGGATGGAATTTCCGGTACATAACCCATGATCTTCTTAGCTTCCACTGACTTATTGAAAAGTCCCTCTACCTGAATTTCCCCCTGGTATTTTAAAAATCCCATAATACATTTGATGATGGTACTCTTTCCCGCACCGTTAGGTCCCAGCAGGATGCCGATTTTGCCATCCTCTATGGTCAGATTAATATCCTCATTTGCCACAACCTTGTGGTATTTTTTCGTTACATGCGTCACATTTAACATCTTTTTCACTCCTCGTATGTACAAAAAACTTATCCCCTTAATTACACTTCCTTATCTTACACCTTTTCGACAGATTCTTCTATCTACATTTCCTTAATTTTCCTTAATTTTCCTTAATGTTACCTTAAATCTTATAAAAAGAAACCGCTTATTTCAAGGGTTTTCCAAACATTTGTTACTAACTAAAACTTCCCACATGGATTTCTAATTTGTTGCAAACCGTTAAATTAATTCAAGTAATTTTATGCTTTATAAATGCCCGGAAATTTAACACTTCCGGGCTTTTTTTTATCCACAAATTCCATCCACGAAGCAGCACTCAATCTTACTCCTTTGTGTGCACCATCTCCCCTGCTCCATTCATACCGCTTCTTCCAGCTCTTAACAGTGTTGATAGTGGTTTACGTACTTCTCGGCAATATCCTTGTACTTCATACCGCCCATGTAGTCCCTCTCTGCTTTCTCGTAATTCTCCACTATCTCACTTCCTCTCTGTAAAATGGTATATTTCTTACCTCATACCATAATTATAAAACAGGATGATAATGTATTTGTACCAATTTTAGGCATGAAAAAAGAGAGGTATAAATCCTCTCCCATAATTCAACACAAAAAAGAATGTCTTCCACGACAAAGACATTCTTTTTTATGGATACATATTTGAATAACTAGATTATAACACAAAAAATGCTAATTTCAACAAGAAAGTTCCTGTTTCAACGCATCCTGCAAAATATTATACGCATTAAATACGCATCAATTCTATTTTTTGTTATTACAATTCCCACAATGTAAAAAATCCGCTGCACCAATGATAACCATTCGTGCAACGGATTTCATTAAATCCACAATTAATTCTCTAATCTTACTACTTCTGCTCCGGCTCCTCGCGATGCATAGAGAATGTCTCCAGATGATAATTCTTGAGGTTCTCCAGAATTTCGCGCTCATCAGCCTTATCCAGAAGATCATCCCGGAACTTCTTGGTAGCCACCATATCATTAAAGGAACTCGGTCCTCCGACACATCCTCCCTCACAGGCCATACCTTCGATGAAATCATCCGGAAGCTTTCCTGCCTTCATCAGCATCAGAAACTTGCGGCACTCTGCTGCACCGTTTGCCTTACATACCTTCGGCTCGATTCCTGCCTCCATCTCCTTCATACTCTGGATCACGGCAGCTGTAACTCCACCGGAATTACCGAATCGCTTACCGTAAATAGAAGACTCCTGGTAGGAAGTATCTGCCGCCTGAAGCTCCACGCCCTTGGCACGCATGATGGCACGGATCTCACTGTAGGTCAGTACATAATCCACATTACCCTCAATCTTCTGATCCACAACTTCTGACTTCTTTGCAACACAAGGTCCGATAAATACCGTGATGGCATCCGGCTCCTGTGCCTTGATCATACGGGATACCCCACACATCGGGGATACTGTTGTAGAAATCTTATCTGACATATCCGGGAAATGACGGCGAACAAGGTTAACGAATCCCGGACAGCAGGAGGTTACCTTCTTCTCCCCTGCTTTGTATGCCTCTACCCACTCTGCCGCCTCGGAAGTAGCGGTTAAATCTCCGCCGAGACCAACCTCAACAAAACCGTTGAAGCCCAGTTCCTGCATAGCTTTCTTCCAGCTTCCCATGGTAATGTTCGGTCCGAACTGTCCCTCAGTGGCAGGTGCAGCCATGGCGTAAACCTTCTTATCGGACTTCAATGCATTGATCACATCTACGATAAAGGTCTTGGAACCAATTGCACCGAATGGACAACTGTGGATACATTTACCACAGCGGATACACTTGGAATCATCAATCACGGAAATACCATATTCGTTATATGTAATGGCATTTACCGGGCAGGCAAACTTACATGGTCTCTTCAGATGAGCAATGGCATTGTAAGGGCAGGCAGCTGCACAGCGGCCACATTCCTTACACTTCTGGGCATCGATGTGGGAACGATGGCGTCCTGCTTCGATGGCCCCAAACTTACATGCATTGATACATGCTTTACCCATACAGTTCTGACAGTTTTCCGTCACGGTATAACTGGAAATCGGACAGTCCTCACAGGCTGCACTGATGACCTGGATCACATTGCCGTCATCCTCCGGTCCCGGAGCTTTCCCTTCCGCAAGGCGGACACGTTGGCGGATAATCTCCCTCTCCTTATAGATACAGCAGCGGAACTGTGGTGTGGGTCCCGGAATCAGATGAACCGCGATATGGTCTCTTTCCGAATCCAATGTTCCTTCAAAGGCTAATTTGGCTACTTCCTGCAGCACTGCATGCTTGATTTTGATTACATTTTCGTCAGCGTACATAAAATCTCCTTACTCCTCAATATCCTTTAGTTAAAAGCGCATAATATGAATATATTATACATATATTTACGTAAAAAAGCTAGCGTTGTATTGATCAAAATACAACAGGAATGAAAAAATATGGACATCGCAATCCCCAACCAGAAAATTGAGCCTTCCCTGCGGGCGGCAATGGATGCCACCCCCGGGGAACTAGCCGCTTCCGCCACACTCTCTACGGGAACCAGTGCCCTGGGATTGTGGGAGATCATTGTACTCTACAGCGGAACGCCCGAGATGGTCAGAGAAAATTTCCCGGAATACGATATCACCTTTCTTCTGGGAAACTACGCCATTTTCCGGCTGCCCGAAAGGGCCATCGATGCCGTTGCCGCATCCCCTCTCATCATCTATATTGAGAAACCCAAACGCCTCACCTTTGAGGTGTTATCCGGAAAGCGTTCCTCCTGCATCACCCCGCTGCAGGAAAATGCAGTTTCTGCCCTGACCGGAAAAGGCGTTCTCATCTCTGTCATCGATTCCGGCATCGACTATCCCCATCCGGACTTCCGGAATCCGGATGGCAGTACCCGCCTTCTCGCCCTCTGGGACCAGACCATTCCCCCCGATCCCTCCCGGGGCTTTTTCCCGCCGGAGGGCTATTCCATAGGAACCCTTTTTTCCGGGGAGCAGATAAATGCCGCGCTTTTTGCTCCCTCTCCGGAAGAACAATTCTCCCTTTGTCCCAGCACCGATACTTCCGGCCATGGCACCCATGTAGCCGGCATCGCAGCGGGAAACGGTGCTGCCTCCGATGGTACCTACCGGGGCGTTGCCTATGAGAGTGCGCTTCTGGTGATCAAGCTGGGATCCCCGGCCCCGGACGGTTTTCCCAGCACCACAGAACTGATGCAGGCCGTAGACTTTTCCGTCCGGTTTTCCATCGCCGAAAAGCTTCCCTTAGTCATCAACTTAAGTTTTGGAAATACCTATGGAAGCCACAGCGGTACCTCTCTGCTGGAAACCTACCTGGATCATGTGTCCGATCTTGGACGCATCAGCATAGTGGCCGGCAGCGGCAATGAGGGGGCCAACGACGGACATACCGGTGGGAAACTTCGTTCCGGCGAAACCAGACGGCTGGAATTTGCGATCGGAGACTACGAGCCCTCTCTCTCTGTCCAGCTTTGGAAAAATTACTGGGATGAGATCCGTCTTTCAATCCTGTCTCCCACCGGAAACACCCCTGTTTTCCTGTCCACCTTGCCCGGCAGCTTCCGGTTTTCACTGCCGGATACACAGCTTCTCGCCTACTACGGTGAGCCCTCTCCCTACAGTCTGTTTCAGGAGATCTATCTGGATTTTCTGCCCACCCGGCGTTATCTTCCCGCCGGTATCTGGACCCTGGTTCTGACCGCCCAGACAGTAACGGATGGTATTTTTGACCTGTGGATGCCCGCCGGTGCCATGCGCAGTCTTATGACCCGTTTTCTGACTCCCACCCCGGACATCACACTGACCATTCCCTCCACAGCTTCCAATCTGATCACCGTGGGAGCCTATGATGCCCACACCAACACCCCCGCAGCCTTTTCCGGCAGAGGATTCACCTGGAACACCAACCAGGTCAAACCGGATCTGGTGGCTCCCGGTGTGGATATTGTAAGCACGGCGGTGGGCGGTTCCTACGAGAGCCGCAGCGGCACCTCCATGGCCACCCCCTTCGTCAGCGGCAGCTGTGCCCTTTTAATGCAATGGGGCATTTTGCAGGGAAATGACCCTTTTCTCTACGGAGAAAAAATGAAGGCATATCTCATCCGGGGAGCCAGACATCTTCCTTTCGCGGACACCTACCCGAATCCCCAGACAGGATGGGGAGCACTGTGCGTAGCTGACAGCCTGCCATAAACCACACTTTTTTCAGGATTTGGAAAAGACCCATAGATTTTTTATCTGCGGTTCCAAAGTCTCATAATTCCACAATACTTTGGAGCGCTCTCTGCTGTTTGGATCATGAACCATAATTTTACCATCGGACACTCCTGCCAGCACAATAAAGTGCCCCCCGCTGGTGAAATCTCCCGGCCGCATACTGCAGATGATGGGCTCCCCCTTCTTCAGATGAGAGGTGATCACATGTTCATCCAGACTGATTTCCTGACCGTTTACCTTGTAATGCTCTGCCCCTTCCGCGAAAAAGCTCCAGGACGTTCCGGTATTTTCCTCATAATACCCATGGTCTGACGCATATTCCGCAATCTTGTCCGGTGTGGCTTTGTCATTGCCCGTCAGAGCCAGCACCACCATGGACATACAGGTGGGAGCACAGCCTGACATGCCCACGTTGCTGTTTCCATAGGGTGCATATCCCCATCGCTTGTCCCACTGGATCAAAAGGGGCAGATCTGCCTTCTTCTCTGCCTTGGTAAAACCGCCCGCTGCCTCCCGGGCTGCATACGGATAATCTTTTACATAATCAATCATTTCCGGATTGTTACAGAGTGACGTCAGCATCCCCTGCGGATATGCATTATAGTTTTCGTAGATCTGCTTATAGGATTTGTCATTTTTTGCAAGCTTCTTTATGGTTTTCTGTACTTCATCTTCTGACCGGCTCTGCGGCTTCACCAGATCTGCATCATCTTCATCCACATAACCGGCCTGCTCCCTGACTTCCTGCCAGGTCAGACTTCCCAGATGACCCGGGGAATTTTCTGACAACCAGGAAATGCAACGAATTCCACCAGCCAGTACCAGTGCCAGAAACAGTAGACGGACTCCTGTTCTTTTCCATTTTCTTCTGACACGCCTGCATTTTTTCTTACTCATTACTCTTTCTCCCTCGTACGTTGCTATAACATATTCACTGTTCTTTATCTCCTGATTATACTACTTAACAAGACACCATTCTTGTTAATTCTCTTGTGATTTTCTTACAATTTTATGATAGAAGGTATCGTATCTTCATTCTCTGCAGACAGGCAGCCACACCAGAAACCGGATCTTCTCCTCCTCACTCTCTGCCTCAATATGCCCACCATGTAAATCCACGATTTCCTTTGCAATGGCAAGGCCCAGTCCCGCTCCTCCGGTGCTGGTGGAGCGGGATTCATCCAGTCGGTAGAACTGTTCAAAAATATGGGACAGCTTCTCTTTCCCGATCGTTCTTCCGCTGTTTTCCATGCGTATCCATGCGTAGTCATCCCGACGGGAGAGAGACAGCTTAAGGTCGCTTTCCTCATAGCAGTAAAAGATTGCATTGCGGATCAAATTGTCAAATACCCGTACTAACTTATCTGGGTCACAGACAATAAAAAGCTCCGAATCAATCGAAAGCTCCCACTTTAGCTTTTTTTCCTCCATTAGCGGCAAAAACTCATTTGCGGTCTGCTCCAGCATAAGACTCAGGTTGATTTTTCTCCTGTCTAACTCCATAACCGTCAGGTTGAATCTGGTGATTTCGAAAAACTCATTGATCAGCAGTTCCAGCCTCTGGGCCTTGTCGTAAACAATTCCTGTATAGCGGGCTCGCAGCTCCGGGGAAAGCTCCGGCTCGTCCCGTAAAAGTGTCAGATAGCCGATCACGCTGGTCAGGGGCGTCTTCAAGTCATGGACCAAATAAACGATCATATCATTTTTTCGCTGCTCTGCGTCCTTAGCTTTCCTTTCGTTGTAAAGCACCAGCTCCCGCACGCGGTTCAGCTCGTCCTGCACCTCCTTCAGATGGCCGCTCATCCGCACCGGGATCTCCGTGTGCAGTGCCATCTGTTCCGAGGTCCGCACCACTTCCCGCAGGTACAGCCACATCCGCAGGGCAAAAATAATCGTGACAAACAACCATCCTGTCAGACAGACAATGGTGGTAACCTCCCCCAGATTCGTGTGAATCTTATGTAAAAGAGGATACAGAAATTCCGTTCCATACCAGATTCTGCTGTTACAGAGTTCCCGCATCATAAACACGATAGAAAGCAGAACACAGAGCACCCCCAGCAGACAAATCAAATACTCACAAACCAATTTATGAACCAAACTGCTTTTTTTCATCATAATCCTCACTCAATCTTATAGCCAACACCCCAGACCGTCTGGATCAGTTTGGGGTTTCTTGCCTGTTCGTGCATTTTCTCACGGATTCTTGCCACGTGGGCCATGACCGTATTGTTGCTGTCAAGATATTTCTCCCCCCAGACAGCCTCATATAATTCTTCCGAGGAAACCACCTTTCCCTGCTGCTCACACAGATACCAGAGAATCTTAAATTCCATGGGGGTTAATGACAGCGTCTCCCCGTTCCAGGTGCATGCGTGGGAATCCTTCTCGATATGAAGCCCCTTCACATTGTATTCCCCCGGTTCCTGTTCCTCCCGGATCCATGTCTGCCTGTTATACTGCTTATACCGCCTCAGCTGGGTTTTCACCCGGGCCACCAGCTCCATCGGCTGAAATGGCTTGGTAACATAATCGTCCGCCCCCATGGTCAGCCCATCTATTTTATCCTGTGACTGCACCTTGGCCGTCAACATGATAATGGGAAAATAGTGTTCTTTCCGTATTTCCCTCAATAATGTAAAGCCATCAATATCCGGCATCATGACATCCAGAATTGCAAGATCCGGTTCTTCTTTTTTTGCCCAGGCTAAAGCTGCTGCTCCGCTGTAACATTTACATACCTGATAGCCTTCCCCCTGCAGATACAATTCAACCAGATCCGCAATTTCTTTCTCATCATCCACCACCAGGATTTTTTCATTCATGTTTTCATCCCCTTTTCCTTATAAACTCCTTATGCTTTCATTGTAGAAAAATGTTTCCTTATATACAAGACGCACGGTATATTTTTCAGAAAATCGTAAGAAACTACGTTACAGTTCACAGGTATGTGAACTGTAACGGTTTTGGGCAATGCTCCCGCATGGATTTCTAAATATCTGCTTATATATCGATTATCAAATCGATAAACCAGAATTGAGATTTCATATATTCCAAGGAATTTAATAATTGTTATATTTTATTATCAAATATCTCTCAATCCCTTGAAAACACTAAGTTTATCGCAGGTGAGCTTTCCCTTAGACTTTCCCTTATGTTATATCTTCCCATATGGATTTATGGACTCTGATAAGGGAAAATACAAGGGAAAGAAAATCCTATAAAACAGTATAACACAAAATAAAAACGACATGGTGAACTGATTGAAATGCTTCTATATTTTTATTGATTTAAAGGAGACGCAACATGAATACCATTTACGCCGAATACAACATGTACCACAACAGCATTGACATTTATACATCTGCCGGATATATGCTACGCTATATCTTGATGGAACTATGCAGATGTGGGTGGATGCGGAAGATTCCTTGAAAATTTGATAATCTAACATCAAAAATGAGTTGTGCAAAGAGAGAAACTATCTCTCTCCATGCACAGCCCAAAAAAAATTTATACAATATCCATTCTTATTTCATCAATAATACTTTTATCTCTTAACTTGTGAATTTCAGTTCGTGTGATAAAAAACACAATTCCTATCAAAACAAATATACCACCAAACAATGCCGCCCACGGGATATGATACAATACCGGGAAAGCCTTCCGAATGGATAAATTAATAAAAAATGGAATTGCAATTCCAAGTATCACTCCCGGAACAAGTGCATTTAAAACACAAAAAATACTTTCACTATATAACATCCTGCAAAGTGATTTATTTGTCATTCCAACACTCTTTAACACTGCAAACTCACGGCTTCTGATTCTGATATTTGTCGTCAGCGTACTAATTACGCTTGTAAAACCCATGAGAATGAGCAGGATAACAAAGCCATACATCACAATTTCAGCAAGAACTATAGCTATATTGAGCATTTTAATCATAGCATCTGTGCGGGCAATTCTCACGGTATATCCCTGCTCTACATAAGAATCCTCTGCCATAATCGGAAAATATTCATCCATGACACTTCTGGCATATTCTGTATAATCATCTTCATCTGATGGCATACTAAACCAGTCAAAACTCCTCGCATCCGCATCAGGTACGACAATTCTGACCGGATATGGTGTCATTTCCAAAAAACCATATTCCTTTAAATCGGACTGTTCTAAAATACCACCAATTGTAAGTGTGTTCTTCTCATTGGCTGCGTTTATCAGGGAAATCTGTGTCACATCATCTTTAAAAGGTTTTATCGACGTATACTCTCCATTGTCATTATATTGGTAAGTGTTCAGCAAAAGGATACTTCCATATTCTGCGCCTGCCCTGTCACACAGTTTTTTATAGAGTTCATCATCTACGGACACGATTTCTGTCCTTGTTTCCCCATTATCATCAGAAAATTTCGGAACCTGCAGCATATCCTCTGTTAATGTATTTTTATCTAATAACGCATTGTAGGTAAAAGTATCTGCTCCAACACCATATACATCTATCCCGTACTTTTCCAGCTTTTGTGTAATTTCATTATATTGGTCTGATGTAACAGGTCGGCTGATTTTTCTCTCTTCTTTCCCTGTTTTCGCATTTACCCCGATATCGTAATTGGAAGAATAATCCACCATCATTTCTTTTGATTTTGGTGTCATCCATTCTTGGAATTCCTTTGCCTGACCGGATAATCCTCCGGTTAACAGAAAAAGTAAAATCCCAAGTGACAATGCACGTATCGTTGCCTTATAGCCGTATTTGTTTCTTTTCATGTTTTTATAGGCAACTGCAGACTCACATCCAAATATTTTTTGGATAAAGCTGTCTTTTACCTGGATCTCTTTCAAAGCTGTACCTGCTCCAATCCCTTTTACACACTGGATAGCAGTAAATTTACCAACCTTTTTAGCTGGTCTGTATGCAGAGAATAATACAATGCAAAACGAAAATACCCCTGCAAACAAATATGTCCACACAGATATATGAAAGGGCAGGGAAAAGGTAAAAGGTCTCATAATAATTTCTTTTGCAGCATCATTGATATCGGAAATAAAATGCCCTGTAAATTTTACACTAATATAACCAAGTATAGTTCCTGCAATGAGTCCAAGCGGAATGGCTGTCAGACTAAGCCATAAACTTTCATAGATAACACTTGCCCTTATCTGTCTGCCTGTTGCACCAACACATTTTAAAATACCAAACTCCTGAATCCGCTTATTGGCACTAGCAGAAAATATATTGGATATTACCGTAATCGACATCGCTGCAATAAGAAGACCTAAAAGCAGTGCCGGTATTGCAAGCATGAGAGAGTATGCACCCCCATATTCTCCATAGTCCGAACCAAGGAAATCAGTAAGCATCTTATTCGCGCTTGTCACAAAGCACATTACAGTTGTAATAAGTGATGTTGCAAGTGCGATCGCAAAAATTCCTGCAATCGTTCTTTTTTTATTCACTTTCATCTGGCTTAAGGCGAGTTGTGCTGTTATTTTCATTACTTCATCACCTCGTCTTTTATGATTTTTCCATCTCCAATCGTGATGATTCGGTTCGCCTTCAGTGCTATTTTTTCGTCATGTGTGACAAGAAGAATCGTCTGCTTATATTTCTGATTGGTGAACTTCAAAATATCCAGAATCTCTCTGCTTGTTTTACTATCAAGATTTCCCGTCGGCTCATCTGCAAGAATAAATGCCGGCTCGTTTATAAGTGCCCTTCCTATGGATACTCTTTGCTGCTGACCTCCTGACATTTGTCCTGGCAGATGTTTTGCCCTTTTCTCAAGACCCAGCATATTCACAATCTCAGAAAGCCGTTCCTTATTCTCTTTTCTTCCATCTAATTTCCATGGCAGCGCAATATTTTCCTCCGCAGTAAGAGTGGGTATCAGATTATAAAACTGATAAACAATTCCCAGATTTCTTCTTCGGAAAATTGCAAGTTCATCCTCACTCATTGCTTGTATCTCATTTCCATCAATGATAATAGAACCGCTTGTTGGATAATCAATTCCGCCAATCATATTCATAAGTGTCGATTTCCCGGAACCGGATGCTCCGATGATTGCAACAAATTCTCCTCTTTCTACCGAAAAAGACACATGATCCAGCGCAATCACTTCAGACTCACCTTCACCATATTTCTTTGTTAATTCCTTTACTTCTAATACAGCCATTGCATTTCTCCTTGTTTTGTGGAGCAAAATCCGAACCTTTTGTGAGAAGAGGACTTTACTCCTTTTTTCAAATACCATCCTAGCAATGCAAAATGACTGTTCTGTGACAAAAGAAATTATTATTGTGACAATTTTGTCACTTAGAAACAATTCCTGGTCTTCCAGCATAAATGATATCACTTGAAAAATTTTAAAATAAAAGTCGTTCCCTCTCCCCTGCCTCCAAAATCAACATCAATGTCGCCACCCTGTCCTTTCAGAATAGAGAGTGCAAGCGGCATCCCGATTCCAAATCCATTTTCATTGGTAGAATTTTCAAACCGTTTAAAAAGAGCAGCATACTCTGTTTTGTCCATTCCCATACCGCTGTCCTTAACTGAAATCCAGCTATACATGGGATTTTCTCCGCTGTCAATCTCAATCACACTTCCATCCGGTGAATATTCGATCGCATTTTTGATAATGTTCGTAAGTGCTTCTGTGGTCCAGCGTTTATCACAATGTATGATGCAATCCTGTTTCAGCTCTATGGTCAGATTGTGGATATCCAATAGGATTTCCACCGATGGTTTTACCGCCTCTAAAAGTTCTGACGTGCGGATGTCATTTTTGATAAAATCAATTGCATGGGCATCAAGCTTTGCCATCTTAAGAAGTGCCCCTACAAGCCACTCCATTTTGTTTAGCGAAACCTGAATGTTATGAATGAACTCTTCCTGTTTTTCCGGCTCTGCCTCCTCCAGTAAATCTGCCATAATCACCATGGAAGTAATCGGTGTTTTTAACTGATGGGAAATATCTGCCATATAATCAGAGAGACTGTCTCTTTCTGCCTCAACTGCCTTTATCTGTTCATTTTTCGTGTTCACAAGAGCATAAATATCATTTTTTAATATGTTAAAAGAGCCTTCCTTATTCACTCGAATATCCAGTTCCTCGCCGGAACTATAGCCTTTCACAAACTCCGACAACTGTTCTATCTCTTTTTTCTTAATCCACACGATATCCCATTCCTCTCACAGTCTCAATGTGTATTGCCTCTCCAAGTTTCTCCCGCAGCCGTTTCACATAAACGGTAAGTGTATTATCCTCAACAAAGTTGCCGTCTGCGTCCCATATTTTGTCAAGAATCTGCTGCCTTGTCAAAAGGATTCCTTTATTACTCGCAAAAATAAGCAGCAACCGATATTCCAATGCTGTAAGTTCTATGATTTTATCATTCACATAAACTTTTGCCTCATCTGTATGGATGGCTGCATGACCCATATAGATTATGTTATCCTTCTCTCCATTTTTGATATTGACAGATAAAATGCGCCGAACTCTCGCCAAAAGTTCTCGAATTCTGAAAGGTTTTACAATATAATCCTGTGCTCCTTCATCAAATGCCCTCACAATTGTATTTTCATCATCCACAACTGTCAGGAAAATCACAGATGTAGCATTATTTTTGAATATCTCACTTACATCAAATCCAGTTCCATCCGGAAGCTGCATATCTATAATTGCCAGGTCAAAATTATAATGTTCAATTAAACTTCCGGCATCTTTTATACCTGTGGCATGATTTGTTTCATAACCTTCTGTCTCAAGTGCATACAGAATCCCCGAAGCAATCATTGTGTCATCTTCCACCAAAAGTATTCTACTCATGAATTATAGTCCTTTCGTTATCGTTATAAGATATTTCATATAAAAATCGAATAGATTGCATAACCATCTGCCATGAAATATTAGCAGCGTAATAATAATTCTTTTGGTATGCTTTCCATAGATTTTCCATAACAGAACTTGTTTCAACTTCATCAAACACTTCCTTGGTGTCCCCAGATTCTACTTGTTGCAATGTTCCTCGTTTTCTAGCCGTAGCCACAAGTGCATTCCATAACACTTCTTTTCTTAATTGTTCTCCATACAATTTTTGCAAGATATAAATATCATAAAAATCTCTCATTCGTGTATTCGTGACATTTCGACTGATAACAGTTTCCAGTTTTTCAGCCAATACAGTCTCTAAATTGTATGCCCATACTTCAATTGTACGATCTTCAAGCATAAGATTGAAGCGATATCTTATTTCTTTTGGTGTAATTACATCCCCTGTGGAAATATCAATTTTTAATGGTGTGATGACACCATCAAACTTGGTTTCCATACTCACTCGTACTCCAGGATAATCTGCTTCTTCCATGATTTCCGATATTCTTTTAATGCAAAATGAAACGCCATCGTCTATAGGGATTGCTATAATATTTGATATAATCGTCTCCACATCTGTCAGACTAACATTAGCACCTTTTATGGTTGCATCTAAATCCATAGTAGCTCTGGCATCCAGACCAACCATTGCTGCCACCAGCATTCCACCTTTTAATATAAATTTGTCTTTATACTCTGATAAAGAAATTCGTTCCAAAAAACGTTCCATCATATAATTCCGCATCAAAATTTGTGCATCAGCAGATTTTTTCTTTGATAGATTCCGAATCAAATCTTTTAATTGCCTTGCTGTTGTTATCATCTAAAGTAATACCTCCAAATACGGTCTTAATATCTTTTCAACATGAAACATGGATGCATATTTCATAAGTGTCCTCAAATTTTTATCTTTGCGTCTGGCATATTGCTTTAAGGCATCCTGAAAGACCTGCATTTCTATATTGTTCCTGCTGCGAAGCAGATCACAAATTGTCCTCTCCATATCATAAACCGGAACTGAATGCCCAAATGGTGTCTGCATAGTCGTAATCCCAGTTTCATGTAAATCCTTTTTAACTGTATACACTTGAAAACCGTCTTCCTGCAAACGACTTGGATTATATCCTGTTCTTACTGTTATGGTGTATTTCAATGGCTCTCTGTCTGCTAAATCGTGGAAAAACAATGCAGTTTCATGAGAAAACACAGCCTGACTACAACGTAAATGCAAAATATACATCGCATCTGTCCATGT
>ONEJ01000072.1 GCA_900316805.1 uncultured Lachnospiraceae bacterium | reverse complement strand
TCGCTTGAACGTGTATTTCCCGTGCCCGCTTCAGTGTATAGAGGCATTAACTCGCACACGGCTTGGCATAAATCGAGTGTCTGTCCCAGACGGATTCCAGGCAGAAAGTGTCCAGCTGTCGAATGAACATAAATCATCAAAAGAGCCGAAATCCAATACCAGACAAATCAGCAATTCGGCACGAGTTCCGCTATCCCTTCCCTTAAGCCGGTAGCCGGCAGCCGGGGCTGTGCGCAAATCCGTGCAGGAAGTTTCTGTAAAAAATATCTTGACAACCAAACTATTTAGAAATATACTGTGTCTTGCAAAATAGTTTGACAATCAAACTAATTAGAGAACGAAGAAAAGAAAAAGGAGATATGACCATGTTAGAGAAGATGAAAGAAATGATCGCAGAGCAGCTTGGAGTTGATGCAGCAAGCGTTGAGGCAGAGTCTAAATTCAAGGAGGATCTGGACGCAGATTCTTTAGACCTGTTTGAGCTTGTTATGGCTTTAGAGGAGGAGTACGGTGTTGAGATTCCTTCCGAAGATCTTGAGAAGCTTCTGACAGTACAGGATGTTATTGATTATCTGAAGGACAAGGGTGTAGAGGAATAATTCATGAAGACAAGAGTGACAGAACTTCTTGGAATTACATATCCGGTGATCCAGGGCGGAATGGCCTGGGTTGCCACCCATGAACTCGCCAGCGCTGTATCCAACGCTGGCGGTCTCGGCATTATTGGGGCTGGTGGAGCACCGGCGTCATGGGTGAGGGAGCAGATTCAGGCAGCCAAGAAGGAAACGGACAAGCCCTTTGGAGTGAACCTTATGTTGATGAATCCGGAGGCAGATGAAATCGCAAAGGTTATCGCAGAAGAAAAGATTAAGGTTGTGACCACCGGTGCAGGAAACCCTGCAAAATATATGCAGATGTGGAAGGATGCAGGCATTCGTGTGATCCCTGTAGTTGCCAGTGTGGCACTTGCAAAACTGATGGAGCGCGGCGGTGCAGATGCTGTAATCGCAGAGGGAATGGAGTCGGGTGGCCATATCGGTGCCCAGACAACCATGACACTGGTTCCCCAGGTG
The DNA here is from genome assembly GCA_900316805.1 of uncultured Lachnospiraceae bacterium. Classification (GTDB taxonomy): domain Bacteria; phylum Bacillota; class Clostridia; order Lachnospirales; family Lachnospiraceae; genus Roseburia. The sequence continues at coordinate 9,180 of ONEJ01000072.1, read as the reverse complement.
GTGGATGCGGTGTCAATTCCGGTTATTGCAGCAGGCGGTATCGCTGATGGCAGAGGCTTTGCCGCAGCTATGATGCTGGGGGCAGAGGCTGTTCAGATGGGAACCCGTTTCGTTGTGGCAGAGGAATCCATCGTTCACGAGAATTACAAGGAAAAGGTCATTAAGGCGAAGGATATTGATTCTGAGGTGACCGGAATGTCTACAGGACATCCGATCCGTGTGCTCCGCAACAAGATGACCCGTGAGTACTTAAAGAAGGAGAAAGAGGGAGCCAGTCTCGAGGAACTGGAGCAGATGACCCTCGGTGCCTTGAGAAAGGCTGTTGTGGAAGGTGACGTTATGTATGGAAGTGTCATGGCCGGACAATCTGCAGGACTTGTGAAAAAGCAGGAAACCTGTGTAGAAATCATTCAGGAAATCATGACGGATGCGTCAAAGCTGTTGAAATTATAATTGGGGACAAGGAGTTTGCAAGGAACGATGAAGAGAGTATTTATGTTTCCGGGACAGGGATCCCAGTATATTGGCATGGGCAAAGAATTCTATGACACTATGCCGGAGGCAAAAAAGGTATATGAGCTGGCAACAGAAGCCAGCGGGCTGGACGTTGCAGCCCTTTGCTTTGAAGAGAACGACAAGTTAAATATCACAGAGTATACACAGATCTGTATGCTGGCCACAGAGGCGGCAATTTATGCAGCTTTAAAGGCTCAGGGAATCAACTGTGATGCCACTGCAGGATTAAGCCTTGGAGAATATGGTGCTTTGATCGCATCAGGTGCCATGACCATGAAGGATGCATTTGCAGTAGTGAGAAAGCGCGGAATCTATATGCAGGAGGCTTATCCAACAGGAGGTGCCATGTCTGCCGTGCTGGGGCTGGATGCGGATATTATCGCAAAGAACTGTGAAGAAGTGCAGGCTGCCCGTGAAGCTTCCGGGGAAGCAGATACCATCGTTTCTGTTGCAAACTATAACTGTCCGGGACAGATCGTAATTACGGGTGCGGCAGCAGCTGTGGAAGAGGCCGGTGCAAAATGTAAGGAAGCCGGTGCAAAGCGTGTGGTACCGCTTAAGGTCAGCGGACCATTCCATTCACAGCTTCTGACGGGAGCTGGAAAGCAGCTGGGGGAAGCCCTCAAGGATGTGGAGATTCATCCAATCGCCATTCCGTATCTTACCAATGTGACTGCGGATTATGTTAAGGATCCGTCAGAGGTTAAGGATTATCTTGTCCGCCAGGTATCTTCTTCCGTCCGCTGGCAGCAGAGCGTTGAGCGCCTGATTGCAGACGGAGCCGATGAGTTTGTAGAGATCGGACCGGGACACACTCTTTGTGGATTCATGAAGAAGATCAACCGGGATATCACAACCTATAGTATTGATAAGATGGAGGATTTTGACAAGTATGTTAACCGGTAAAAATGCCCTTGTAACAGGTGCCGGAAGAGGAATCGGCAAAGCTATCGCTTTAGAGCTTGCAGCAAATGGCGCCTTTGTTATCGTGAATTATAACGGCTCACAGGCTGCGGCAGAGCAGACGGTAAGTGAGATTAAGGAAGCAGGCGGAGACGCTGTCGCATACCAGTGCAATGTGTCTGATTTTGAGTCCTGCAAGGAAATGATCGACACTTTGATCAAAGAGTATAAGCATATTGATATCCTGGTGAACAATGCAGGAATCACAAGGGATGATCTTTTGATGCGCATGAAGGAAGAGGATTTTGATGCGGTGATCAACACCAATTTGAAGGGCACCTTCAACACGATCCGCCATATGTCCCGCTACTTCTTAAAGCAACGCTCAGGAAAAATTATCAATATTTCCTCCGTATCCGGAATTCTTGGAAACGCAGGACAGTCCAATTATTCTGCCAGCAAGGCTGGTGTCATAGGCTTGACCAAAGCGGTAGCCAGAGAGATGGCCAGCCGTGGAATCAACGTCAATGCTGTGGCTCCGGGATTTGTGGAAACAGAGATGACAGATGTGCTCTCTGACAGCGTGAAAGAGGGACTTCTTGGACAGATTCCGCTGGGGCGGACCGGAAAAGCTGAGGACATTGCCAAGGCAGTGGCTTTTCTGGCATCACCGGCAGCAGATTATATCACAGGACAGGTGCTTTCCGTTGACGGAGGCATGGCTATATAGAAAGAAAGGGTAAGCTATGAGTAGAAGAGTTGTTGTAACAGGACTTGGTGCCATCACACCAATCGGACTTGGAGTAGACGAATTCTGGAAGAGCATCAAAGAGGAGAAAATCGGATTTGGAGAGATTACGAAATTCGATTCTACAGATTTTAAGGTACATATTGCTGCTGAGGTTAAGGGCTTTGTGGGCAAGGATTATATGGATTTCAAGGCTGCAAAGAGAATGGAGCTGTTTTCCCAGTATGCAGTAGCCGCTGCGAAAGAAGCTATCGAGGATGCAGGGCTTGATATGACCAAGGAGGATCCATACCGCGTAGGTACAGCCATTGGCTGTGGCGTGGGAAGCCTTGGCGCATGGGAAAAGGAATACGAGAAAATGCTGGAGAAAGGACCAAACAGAATGAATCCGCTGTTTGTTCCTCTTATGATTTCTAACATGGCAGCAGGAAATGTATCCATTCAGTTTGGTCTTCAGGGTAAGTGTACCAATGATGTGACTGCCTGCGCTACAGGAACCAATAACATCGGTGATGCTTTCCGGGATATCCAGTACGGAGATGCTGATGTGATGGTTGCCGGAGGTGCAGAGGCGGCTGTCTGTGCTACCGGAATCGGTGGTTTTGCGGCCCTGACAGCGCTTTCTACGGTAAATGACCCCACAAAGTGTTCTCTGCCTTTTGACAAGAACCGCAGCGGTTTTGTTATGGGTGAGGGTGCCGGAATTGTCGTTCTGGAGGAACTGGAGCATGCGAAGAAGAGAGGCGCTAAGATCTATGCTGAGGTAGTGGGCTACGGATGCTCTGCAGACGCATACCATATTACATCTCCGAAGGATGATGGCTCAGGAGCTGCCCGCGCTATGACCAATGCCATGAATGATGCCGGTGTACAGCCTTCAGAGATTACATACATCAATGCCCATGGTACAGCAACCCACCACAATGACCTGTTCGAGACCAGAGCCATCAAGCTTGCCTTCGGGGATCATGCAAAGGATCTGAAGATCAATTCTACAAAGTCTATGATCGGACATCTTCTGGGAGCCGCAGGAGCCGTTGAGTTTGTTACCTGCGTGAAGGAACTGGAAGAGGGCTTTATCCATAGAACCGTTGGTCTTGAGACGCCGGACGAGGAGATGGATCTCAACTACTGCAAGCAGGCTTACGAAGAGGATGTACCTTTTGCACTGTCCAATTCCCTTGGATTTGGCGGACACAATGCAAGTATACTGATTCGTAAGTACGAGGAGTAAAGGCCATGAGTATTATGACAACACAGGAAATTATGGAAATTTTGCCTCACCGTCATCCCTTTCTGCTGATCGATACCGTGGAGGAGATGGAACCGGGAGTCCGGGTTGTGGCAAAGAAAAATGTTACCTTTGATGAGCCTTATTTTGCAGGCCATTTCCCGGGAAATCCGGTAATGCCGGGGGTTCTTATTGTTGAGGCACTGGCCCAGACGGGAGCGGTTGCAATTCTTTCCCAGCCGGAGTGGAAGGGAAAGATTGCGTATTTTGCCGGCATTGACAAGGCAAAGTTCAAGAAGAAGGTTCTTCCGGGAGATACCCTGATTCTGGAGACTGAGATCATTAAGGTCAAGGGACCTATCGGAGTAGGAAAGGCTGTGGCCCGCGTGGACGGAAAGCTGGTCTGTTCAGCGGAACTTACATTTGCGATCGGATAGTGGAAAAGAGGTACGTAAATCATGTTATTTAAGAAATACATTAAGTTGAATTCCAAAGAAGAGGAGACAGCGGAAGAAAACGGGGCTGTGCAGGAGAACCCACAGGAGACGGCAGCGGCCAATCAGCCGGTACCGGAGCCGGTAGAGATGGTTGTCTGCAAGAAGTGCAAGAGAGAGCTGGACAAGAAGCGTGTTGTAAAGAACAAGTATGTCTGCTATGAGTGCGGTTATTATTTCCGTGTCCGTGTGAAAAACAGAATTAAGATGGTGGCAGATGCAGGAAGCTTCGAACCCTGGTTCGAGGAACTGACCACCGAAAATCCGCTGAATTTCCCGGAGTATGAGGACAAGGTAGCTGCAACCCAGGAAAAGACTGGCCTGAAAGAGGGCGTTACCGTTGGAAAATGTAAAATCTACGGGGAAGAGACCGTACTTGGCGTGATTGACGCCAGATTTATGATGGGAAGCATGGGCCACGTGGTTGGAGAACGGATTACCTGCGCAGTGGAGCGTGCCACAGAGCTTAAGCTTCCGATGATCCTGTTCTGCTGCTCCGGTGGAGCCAGAATGCAGGAGGGAATCATCTCCCTGATGCAGATGGAGAAGACCTCTGCAGCACTGAAGCGCCATTCGGACGCAGGGCTTTTGTATGTGCCGGTGCTTACGGATCCTACTACAGGGGGCGTAACCGCCAGCTTTGCAATGCTGGGAGATATTATACTGGCAGAGCCAAAGGCGCTGATTGGATTCGCCGGTGCCCGGGTAATCGAGAACACCATCGGGCAGAAGCTGCCGGAGGGCTTCCAGCGGGCAGAATTCCAGCTGGAGCATGGTTTCGTGGATGCCATTGTAGAGCGTGATAACCTTAAGATGACCCTTTATCGGATTCTGAAAATGCATAAGCCTTTGGAAGGCTTTGCCAACTTTGATCCCCTCCATGATGATGACCGCTATGATCCCACGGAACTGATGAAGGAGAGAACAGCAAAGTCTAAGCCCATGGATGCCTGGGATAAGGTGACGGCAGCCCGTCAGATGAACCGTCTTGCTTCTGTGGATTACATAGATGCGATCTTTGATGAGTTTATGGAATTTCACGGAGACCGCTATTTCAGGGATGATCCTGCCATCGTAGGCGGTGTGGCATATCTGGATGGACAGCCGGTAACGGTGATCGGTGTTCATAAGGGCAAGGATCTGAAGGATTGTGCGTTCCGCAATTACGGAATGCCTTCGCCGGAGGGATACCGGAAAGCCCTGAGACTGATGAAGCAGGCAGAAAAGTTCGGCCGCCCCATCATTACTTTTGTCAATACTTCCGGTGCTTATCCGGGAACAGAGGCAGAGGAAAACGGACAGGGTGAGGCAATTGCCCGCAATCTCTACGAAATGTCCGGAATCAAGGTGCCGATCCTCTGTCTTATGATTGGCGAGGGTGGCAGTGGCGGAGCCCTTGCCCTTGCGGTCGGTAACGAGGTCTGGATGATGGAAAATGCTACCTACTCCATTCTTTCTCCGGAGGGGTTTGCCTCAATTTTGTGGAAGGATGGCAATCGTGCCAAGGAAGCAGCTGGGGTTATGAAAATTACCGCGCAGGATCTGAAAGAACTACATGTGGTTGAGGATATTATTCCGGAGTATGGCGGAGCCGATGAGGATGCGCTTTCCTCCATTGCCAATTATATGAAGGGGCACATGAAGGAATTTTTACGGGCACAGAATGGCAAGAGCGGCGAGCAGCTTGCCCAGGAACGTTATGAGCGTTTCCGTGCCTTTTAGGAAGTTCATAATAGAGGGAGACTTTTATGAAGATAATAGGAACCGGAAGTGCGCTTCCGAGTAAAGTTGTAAGCAACGATGATCTGGCACAGGTGATGGATACCTCAGACGAGTGGATCCGCAGCCGTACCGGAATTTGCAGCAGACATATTGCCGTGGAGGAAACCACTACAGGCCTTGCCGTAGAGGCCTCGAAAAAGGCTTTGGATGAGGCTGGAATCTCCGGGGAAGACATAGATCTGATCATTGCAGCGACGGTGTCATCGGACTACCTTTTTCCGACACTTGCCTGTGAGGTGCAGGCCGCAATTGGAGCAAAAAATGCCACTGCTTTTGACATCAGTGCAGGCTGTTCAGGTTTTCTGTTTGCCCTGGCAACGGCAGACGGTTATTTTGCAACGGGGCGTTTTCAGAAGGCGCTGATCATTGGCGCTGAGGTGCTTTCCAAGATGATGGACTGGGATGACAGAAGTACCTGTGTCCTTTTTGGAGATGGTGCAGGTGCAGCGGTTGTCAGTGCTGAGGAAGATCATCTTCTTTCTATGGTACAGGGCTCAGACGGCGCAGGCGGCATGGCTTTGATGTGTGAAAATCGTCCGGTCAATAATCTCTACCGCCAGCTGGGACCCCAGACTTATTCTTTTACGAAGATGAATGGATCAGAGGTGTACAAATTTGCAGTAAGGACAGTTCCACAGGCCATCAGCGAGGCTCTGGAGAAGGCGCAGATATCCGTGGATCAGGTGAAGTATTTCCTGCTGCATCAGGCTAATCTCAGAATTATTGAATCTGTGGCAAAGCGTCTGCGTCAGCCAATAGATAAATTTCCGACAAATCTGGAGGAATGCGGAAATGTTTCGGCAGCCAGCGTTCCGATCCTGCTGGATAAGGTAAGAGGAGAAGGTATGATTGAGAAAGGGGACAAGATTGTGATGGCAGGCTTCGGCGCGGGACTGACATGGGGAGCCTGTGTGCTGGAGTGGTAGGAGGACATAGGTATGACACTGGAAGATACATTAAATGAGCTTCTTGTGAAATTATTTAAGGATCTTCTGGAGATTGAGTCCAGAAGTCTGATTACCGAAGAATTTTCTGATATTACCTGTAACGATATGCACATTATTGAAGCCGTGGGGATTGAAGAGCCAAGGAACATGAAAACGGTGGCAAGTCTTATGTCTGTTACCACGGGGACTCTTACGAAAGCCATCGAGTCTCTCAGCGAGAAGGGGTATGTGACAAGAAAGCGCAGCACCGAGGACAAGCGGGTGGTGATGATCCGGCTTACGGATCGCGGCCGGAGGGCCTATTACCATCATGAGCAGTTCCATCGGCAGATGATCAAGAACATTGCTGCGGAGATGAACCAGCAGGAGGCGGAAGTGCTGATCTATGCACTGGCAAAGCTGGTGGATTATTTCCAGCTGAATTACTATGACACCAGTGAAGAAGAGGAATTTGTTGACTGGTCAAAAATACCCAGTGAGGAAAGCAGGTAGAATGAATGAAAACTTCCCACACGGATTGCCCCACGGCCCCGCCTGTGGCAATCCGTGTGGGAAGTTTTGGGAAATAATTAAAAAGTACCATAAAAATACTTATATATAGGAATGATAAGCCGGGAGAAAATGCAAGTATTCTTCCGACTTTTTGCATATTAACCAAAAAAATGAGAGAATAAATAGATAAAATGGCAAAATAGCGAAATTTATGTTGCGTAATCCTTCGTTTTCGATTAAAATATATTCGTTGGTGTATTGGCGATATAGACCAAAAGTATAATTATTATGATAGGAGAATAGAACAATGGGTTATGTTGATGAAGTACTCGAGAATTTAAAGAAGAAAAACGCATCTGAGCCGGAGTTTTTACAGGCTGCAGAGGAAGTATTGGATTCCCTGCGTCCGGTCATTGATGCTAACGAAGAATTATACAGAAAGGAAGCTGTCTTAGAGCGCATTACTGAGCCGGACCGTCAGATCATGTTCCGTGTACCATGGGTAGACGATAAGGGACAGGTTCAGGTAAACAGAGGTTTCCGTGTGCAGTTTAACAACGCAATTGGACCTTACAAGGGAGGACTTCGTTTACACCCATCTGTAAATCTTGGAATCATCAAGTTCTTAGGCTTTGAGCAGATCTTCAAGAACTCTCTCACCGGACTTCCAATCGGTGGCGGCAAGGGTGGATCTGACTTCGATCCGAAGGGCAAGTCTGACAGAGAGATCATGGCATTCTGCCAGAGCTTTATGACAGAGCTTTCCAAGTATATCGGCGCTGACGTTGATGTTCCGGCTGGTGATATCGGAACCGGCACAAGAGAGATCGGATATATGTTCGGACAGTACAAGAGAATCCGTGGAAGCTTCGAGGGCGTTCTTACCGGAAAGGGACTTACCTACGGTGGATCTCTTGCCCGTACAGAGGCAACCGGATATGGTCTGTTATATCTGACCCAGGAGCTTATGAAGTGCCATGGTGAGTCTATGGAAGGCAAGACCATCTGTGTATCCGGAGCCGGAAACGTAGCCATCTACGCAATCCAGAAGGCACAGCAGATGGGCGCAAAGGTTGTTACCTGCTCTGACTCTACCGGATGGATCTATGATCCGGAAGGCATTGATGTTGAGCTTCTGAAGGAGATTAAGGAAGTTAAGAGAGCACGTCTTACCGAGTATGCAGCAGAAAGAAAGAGCGCAGAGTACCATGAGGGACGCGGTGTATGGCAGATCAAGTGTGACATCGCTCTTCCGTGCGCAACCCAGAACGAGCTTCTCATCGATGATGCTAAGCAGCTGGTTGCAAACGGATGCAAGGCTGTATGTGAGGGCGCTAACATGCCTACAACATTAGATGCAACCAAGTATCTGCAGGAGAACGGTGTATGGTTCGTTGGCGGTAAGGCTGCCAATGCCGGTGGCGTTGCAACCTCAGCTCTTGAGATGTCCCAGAACTCTGAGAGATTAAGCTGGACATTCGAAGAGGTTGATGCAAAGCTTCAGAACATCATGGTTAACATTTACCATAACATCGATGATGCTGCAAAGCGTTACGGTAAGGAAGGTGACTATGTTGCAGGTGCAAATATTGCCGGATTTGAGAAGGTTGTAAATGCCATGTTAGCTCAGGGTGTTTGCTAATTAATAGAATTCTAAGATAAAGATGATATGGAGAAGTCCTGTAAACCCAGTGTTTATGGGACTTTTCTTTTTGCGATGAAATGAAAAAAGAATTGTGAGAATATTCATAAATAGAAGATAATTTACGTTATTTTGAGGTCGTTATATACGCAAAGTGCTTTACGTTCACTTTACGCAATTTATGACTTTACGACGCTATACGGCTAGTAATAATGTTGAATAGATAATAGATTTTAATATGTTATATAAAGAATTTTCATTAATATGCCGATATTATGCTTACAAGGATGGCATTGTATTTCAAAGGATTGAATTTGAGATACAGTGCCTTTTTATTATACCACTGGGACCTTTCGGGCAGTGGTGCAGTCATGACCGACAGATTGACTGCAGGAAGGGAGGACTATATGTCAATTGCAGGATTA
>ONEJ01000004.1 GCA_900316805.1 uncultured Lachnospiraceae bacterium | reverse complement strand
GCTGCCATTGCATGTTAAATCTTTCAAGGTTTTTCACTGTTCAGTTATCAAGGTTCTTCGTTGTCGTTTTTCTCACGCGACAGCTTTTATATTATATCAAACTGCTTTGTGTTTGTCAACAACTTTTTTCATCTTTTTGATGACTCATAAGTTGTTTTCTTGCGGTCAGCTTGTATATAATAGCATGGCCGCAATGGGTTGTCAACAACTTTTTTCATTTTTCGATACTTTTCGTTTTAGGGCTGTAGGGCACATTTTCAATTCCTGCCGCCCACGAAAGCTAAATTCCACATCTATTCATAATCACCGGTATGGCGATCCGGAAATGTACAATATCTTTCTGCAACTTCCCACACATTTTTCGCATTACTTTGCTGCTTCTCCAAAGCAAATATTAATAAAAAGTGCAATATGTGCATACACTACAAACATGAATAAATTAAAAAGCTATACCTTTCTGGGAATCATCTTTGTTGTCATTGCCGGAACCATCTCACATTTCATTTACGAATGGTCCGGAAACAATTTTATACTTGGTTTTTTCTTTCCGGTTAATGAATCCACTTGGGAGCATATGAAATTATGCTTTTTTCCTATGCTCCTGTATTCGTGTTTTATGAACTTCCGAATAAAAGAGAACTATCCATGTGCGACATCATCACTTCTCTTCGGAATCTTGTTGGCAACGTTTTTAATCCCTGTCATTTTTTACACATACACGGGAATTATTGGGCGAAATAACCTTTTTCTTGATATCGCCACTTTTATAGTAAGCGTAATCCTTGGATTCCTTGCTGTTTACAGGCTTACTCTGTCTTGTGGAATGCTTCATTACACATTTTGCTTGGGTATATGCGTATTTGCTTTGGCATTTGCCTTTTTGATTTTTACGTACCATCCCCCGGATATCGGTTTGTTTATTTCTCCAACATTTACTTCTTCCTCCAATTCTGATTTCGTGTCATCTCCTCATGTATATTTCGGCTCTTTTTAGATTTACGTTCATTCGCCAGCTGGACACTTCCGCGGTGGCGTCCGTCTGCGGCAGACACTCGATTTATGCCAAGCCGTGTGCGAGTTAATGCCTCTATCCACAAAAGCGGGCAAGGGAAATACACGTTCAAGCGAAGCGCGTTTGTATTTCCCTTGCCCAATAGGCTCTGTGGATAGAGGCATTTACTCGCACTAGGCGAAGGCATCATGAGAGTGTCTGCCGCAGACGGGCGCCACCGCGGAAGTGTTCAGCTGGCGAATGTACACGAACTTCGAGCCGAAATGCGATACCTGACAAATCTGTGCAATTTGATGCGAAATGTTAATAAAAGAAAACCCGGCGCCTCCAAAGCTTTCATATCACAAAAGCCAGGGAACACCGGGTTTTATTAATTAAGCAGATGACGGGAATCGAACCCGCCTCCCCAGCTTGGGAAGCTGGTATTCTACCGATGAACTACATCTGCAATTCGAAACACAAGTAGTATATCACAATAATCACGAAATGTCACGCATAAATTTTGTCAGCCGACATACAACCGGCATGTGTTCAGGCTTTTACCTGCCACTCACCTGCCGCATTAGTAGATCGTAGCCTGATAGTTCCCTTTGCAGCCGATATCTGCTTTTCGCAGATCTGCGGATCTTCGCACAGCGGATTTACGGATGGTAAAGCGTACCACCTTCGTCGAATTTGCAGGAACTGAAACCTTCCTCTTGTCAACCTTGCAAATTCCCACAGTCTTGTGATTTTGATCCGTCACGGTTATCTTGAGATCCGTCAGAGCTATCACTCTCTTGTCGGTCTTATTTAAGATATTCACTTTTATCTGCAGATTCCCCTCAGAATCAAAATATGCCTTATAGGGCAGCGAAACTACACTCCCAGACTCAACCTGATCCAGTTCCCCTTTGATGCCGGTATATTCATTCTTACGGACGGTAACGGTACAGGTCAATTTTCTTTTATCCTGAAGGGTTGCAACGATTGTTGTTTTTCCGGCCTTTTTTCCGGTAACTTTCCCCTGCTTGTCCACGGTTGCCACGGACTTATTTTTCGAAGTCCAGGACTTTACTTTTTCTCCGGAAACAGACAGCTTTGTAGAATAACCGGATGTAATCACCGCCTTTATCTTGTTGATAGAAACCTCCGGAAGGTTTCCATAGATACGGGCCTCGTATGTAGTATCCTGCCCAAAAGTCAGACCACAGGTATAGTCTCCGGCAGAAAGCGACCACTTGTAAGTCAGGGTGTAGCGGCCATCTTCCGCCGGCTGATACTCTCCAAAGGCGGCCTGTTTCGGGTTCTCTTCTCCCGACACCAAAGCTCCGGTACTGTCATAAAGTGCAATGGACACCATCGATGTTTGATTCGTTGTAAGGCATAAAGAGACCTCTGTGGCCACCGGAAGAGTGAATGCAAATTTGCTCTCTGTCCCGCTAACCGCATGCTCTTCCTGCTTTGACTTGTAAAAATCCGCCTCTGCTATGGTGCCGGCCAGCACGGGCTGCGCGTAAAACAGCACGGCAGACATCATAACCATAAGTGTCAGCACAAGGCTGCTTAGCTTCTTTCCTATGGATTTATTCATAATGAAAGTCTCCCTTCATACTTTTTCTATAGTATTCCACACTTATGCCAATCCGTCAACCCGCAGAATCTCAGAAAGACCCCTGCACGCCTTCACATCCCTATGCGCTGGTCACATCCGTCTCACAGTCGTAAACCAGCGGCTCCCCATAGGTCGTCTCATAGATTTCTTTCCAAATTTCGTAGTTTTTATTTTTCATCTCTTCCACATTCTGTGCACGGGATTTCTTCTCGTCCGGATAAATGGCCGGCGCTATGTGAATGGTGTATTCCTGCACATAAAAGCCATCATCCCCCAGAATATCACTGTCTTCCATGGTGATAAAGCAGGGAAGCACCGGTACATGATTCTTAGCGGCAAAGGTGTAAGCCCCTTTCTTCAAAGGCTTGGGCTTACGATAATTCCACCACATACTCTGCTCCGGGTACACCACCATGAAATCTCCATGCTTTAATACAATGTCCATGGACCTCATGAATTTTTTCATGGTTTCCCGGTTTGAACTCAGTGGAAATGTATAGCAGTTTCTCATGAGCATGCCATAAAAGCCCGGAAAATTGGTATAATTCCCCTCCCGAATCACGCGGTACAAACGTCTCTTTTTGCATTGGTTTGATCTCTCATAGGCTATCTGGATGGCAAAACTGTCGAAGGCGTTGAAATGGTTGCAGGTAATCACGGCACCGGAATTCAGTGCATTCATATTCTCAATTCCCACCACATCCTTGATGATCAGCTTCTTCTCCTCCAGAATGGTATTCAGAAACTTTCTTGCCACCTTATAGGTCAGCTTTGTTTTGATCTTACTGCTGAGTTTTTTTTTGAGATAATCCACATCGCCGGGTTTTAACTCCCGTGTCGGCGGATCCTCCTCCACATCTTCATCAAAGCGGCCTTCCCGCTCCAGCTTCGCAATTTTACCCAACACCTCAAGCCGGTCCTTTGCCTTTAACTTTCCCGCCTTTACAAGTTTTAAGTAATTGTTATCTTTTTCCGTCTCACGGATAGCCGTCTGCAGCAACCTCTCGCAGGAAGCGGCATCCTCTTTCTTCTCTTCATCGGTGTAAGCCTCCCGCTCCGCGAGAATCTTATCACACACAGCGGTCTTCTTCGCATAATTCCAGAAATGCTCCTGCATTCTGCAGTCACTGTAATGCCATGGCTTGGACACCATAATATAGTGGATCATGCAGATATCTTCCTCTTTGCAGGGGAGCTTCCCAAACATCTCCACATTCCACTCCTGGGGCAGCCAGTACACCTTATTATGACAGATCAGATTCAGATAATCCTCATCCTGGGTAACCACAAAATCATACATGTGCAGCAGCTCGATAAACTGATCCAGCACATGGTTTTTCCGGAACTGGTCACAGTTGATGACGATCATGCCGGCATTAAAATAATTATCCCGCTCAACGCCAACCACCTGCTCCACATAGGTGCCATATACATCCTCCTGGATCATCACCTGCTCGTTGCAGGCCCCCACATATTTTTCCCCCAGCTCATAGTCATAGAGTTTTGCAATGTCTCCCAAAATAATGGTATCGCTGTCCACATAAATGGCTTTGTCATATTCCGGGAACATTTCCGCGATAAAAAGTCTGAAGTATGTCGTTCTGGAATAATAATCGCGAAGAGGCAGCTTATCATTGATGGATCGCAGATAATCCGTCACATCATCAAACCGGATCTCAAAATTATCCTCCGTCATATCATACATCACTGCCTTCATTTCCTCAGAAATGTTCGTGTTCAGCACATGAATCACATACTGCCTGTTCTTAGATGCATTGTCCATCATGGAACGCAGGGACACTACCGTGTATTTCACAAAATTGTCATCACAGGCATAAAATACCGGTATCTTTTTTTGCTGGTTCATTTCAACATTCCTCCTTCTCTGCTTCGAATTTTTTCTTCAAATAAATATAATCATACAGAATATCATCAAAGACATAATAATGAAATATTCTGTGTATTTTGCTTACATCCCACTGCTTGACATTAGCCGTATGGGGATACGGCAGGTAAAACAGCCGTTTGGAAAAGTGGCGCACCACCGTGCTCTTATGTAAAAATTTCTGGTCATTAAATTTCTGTGGCAGAAGCTTCTTACTGGCTGTACTGCGAATCAGCGCACTCTGATCTGCAAACACCAGCTTCTTCGTCTGGATCAGCCTTCTTGCCTTTGCCAGAATTCCTGTCTCCTTCATCTTCTTCAGATTAAAAAGCAACACCCCCGCATTGATATAATGGGGATTGATCAGGTATTTCCCATAATGATCCCTTGCAGCGGCATACTCTACCTCCGACACGTCAATTTCGTACAAAAGACGTATATCCCGGTTAAATAAAATATCCACATCCAAATACAGAAGCTTATCCGGCATTCCCGGCACCAGATCCGCAAAAAGTCTCAGCAGCGTATAGGGTGAACAGTAAGCATCCTCATTGGGACAATGGGCAAATTCCCGCTCATAGATCTCTGTCACATCCACTGCCGTAACTGCATTTTTTTCATTGTATGTTTTGGCCACACCATCCAGAAAAGCAATCATCTCCGGGGAAATGGGCGTGTATTCCGGCTTTACCCTGGTGATTTCCATGGTATAAATATAAAAATGGAAGGGCTCCTTCGTGTCGGTTCGCTTAAATATGGAAAGCATACAGGTCAGCACCCCGTCAAACACTTTGCTGTTGCCCGAAAATAGAATTGATATCATGATTTCCCCTCTGGTATCTTGTCCGCTTTCTCATAGCGGATCATAGTCATCGTATTATTTTTTGCCCGTTCCTTCATGGTGTTGTACACCTGATCCCGCAGCTTTCTTTTCTGCTGCTTTACAGGCAGGGACTCATCCGGATAAAAAGGCCCGTCTATGTAGGTCACAATCTGCGGAGTTTTCTCGGAACGGCCTTTCTGATAAGTATTGGTCAGGCAGAATACCGGAACCTTTTTCTGGACCGGATAACGGAAGGAAGTATCCGCAAAGGGACGGATATCTGTGTAAAAGGGCCAGATATGCGCCTCCGGATAGATCATCACGCATTTTTTCCTGTCAATGCAGGTACTGACCGCATCCACAAAATGCTTTGCCGCATCCATATCATCCGGAAGGGGCAATGCTCCAAGGCTTGGCGTGATACGCCCAAGCACCGGCATGGAAACATTGTTGGGATGAACGATCACATAGGCCTCCTTCGGAAGGCTTGCCATGGTGGGGATCAGTGCATCTGCCATAAAATGGGTATGGTTTCCGTATAGGAAATAACCGGTATCTGCTGCCTGCTGCAGCACCTCTCCTCCCACAATCTTGTGGTGGAAATGCAGTTTCATATACAGGCGGGCCAGTGGAATTGCCACAATCCGGTACCAGAATACATGAGACAGCTTTCCCAGCCAGTCCTCCCTCAGGTAGCGGTAGTTCCCATCGATCCGTTTTGCCTGAATATTGTCTCCGGCAAATTCGTCATTTAATTCATCCTGATAATATATGATCTTCTGTTCCTTCTTCATAATAAGCCATTGTACTCCATAAGTTGTAATTTGTCCACCACTTTATGTAGTTTTGAAAACTACGTCTTGTGCTTTCATGTTAATTTATGTGTTTTTAGGCATTTTACACAATCTTATCCTCACAAAAAAATGCCGGGAAGAATCAGATCCCCCGGCAGCATTTTTCTCTGTTGTATATGGAATTAATTCATGTGCCATCAAAACCACAGACCTGTCATATGTATCAGAAGATTGCACTTTATGACAGAATTGCCCGAACCATCTTTGCATCAAAAACGACAGATTCCACATGATCCACCTCAATCTGATACAGGGCATTGGCAGCAAGATGCTCCGCCGCCTGCTCCAGATCACGGATTCCGCTGGTGTTGCGGTGCAGATCGATTACAGCCTCCAGACCATCCTCTGTCAGAGTGCATTCCTCCTCTTTCATTCCAATCCGCTTCAACACCTTCGGCAGCGCGTATTTCGAGAAGATCACACTCTTTTCTTCCGGGGTATAATCCGGGATTTCAATAACAGCAAATCTGGACATCAGCGGTGCGCTGATCATATCCTTGTCATTGGCAGTGGCAATGGGATACACGCCAACTGTGGGAATCATACATTCAATATAATTATCTGTAAATCCAAGATTATCTAACAAAGTCAGAAGCACGTCTGCCGGATTGCCGTTGCCCTTGCCGGAAGCGGCCTTGTCCAGCTCGTTAATGATAAAGACCAGATTGGACTCTCCCGCCATGGAAAAAGCATCCATGATGATGCCCGGCTTGGCATTGGCATAGATCCTTGAACTTCCGGTCAACTGCTCCGGGTCATTGATGGAGCTCATATCAAGGGTTGTCCACGGAAGCTTGAGAATTTTTGCCACCGCATATGCAATCTGAGATTTTCCGGTTCCCGCCGGTCCGATTAGAAGAAGTCCGTAAGCCGGAAGCGTATGGGTCCGGTTGATCTGAATGATGGTTTCGATGATCCTCTGCTTCACGCTCTCCATGCCGTATAGCTCCTCATCCAGAATCCTTCTGGCTTCATCCGGGTCAATGGCCTCAAAATAGTTAGTTTTCCACTGGATATTCATCATAATGGAGAGCGCCCGCTGGGCATGACGCCGCTCCTCATCCGACACCTCATGGGAACGAGCCACTGCAAGATTCCTTCTCGCCCACAGGCGGATATTATCCGGAAGGGTCCGTCCTGCACAGTTCAGGAAATCCGTGATACTCTGGATACTGGTGAGCTTCATGCTGTCACCGGTCTCCTCCTCATCTTCATCCGGTACTTCCTCCGAAGGTGCATCACTGGCCAGCAGACGCTCAATCATAAACTGCAGGAAGCCATCCTCAGCAGAAAGCTTTGCACCACTTCCGGAAGCGATTTCCCTAATCTTGTAAACGGCATAGCCCTCATCTGTTTCCGCCCCGGAAAGACATACATTGATATGATTTTCCCCCAGCCATTTCAGTAGGCTTACAAAACGCGCGTCAATTTTGCGTATATCCGCACTGTGCTTTCCAGCCTCATCTTCATATTCAAAGGCTGTCCTTTTGACCGGATTGGTGAACAGTCCGTTGGTATGATGCTTCCACGCTCCGCTGCCGGACTCCAGCACCAATATAGGCTGCTCTTTCGTGGCAGCCGACGCATTGGACCGGAAAACCGTATAGGTGCATACATTCTTCTGTGGCTGTTCCGGTGCGCTGTTAAAATCAAAAACTGGCATAACTTCCTCCCTATATTAAAAGAATTTTTTCTTCTTAAAGTAGATAATTTCAATAATCACTATGATAACGGCAATGGCAATCACGACAAAATAACTGTATTTCCACTGAAGCTCCGGCATGTAGGAAAAATTCATCCCATACCAGCCCGTCAGCAGCGTCAGCGGAAGAAACAGCGTGGTCACCACCGTCAGAATGCACATGATCTTATTCTGTTTGGCGTCCTGCAAGGACTGGTATAATTCCCTAAGCTGAAGCACATTATCCTGCAGCAGATGCACATGATTCTGCAGCCGCTCGACCCGGTTGGTGAAACGTCCCCAGGCTTCTGTAACAGTTACCATTTCCAGCTCCTCATGGGATTCCAGCGCATCTCCGATGGAAACTAACTGCGCATAATAGGCATTGAGTTCCGACAACTTCTGCCTGTGTCGCGTCAGCACCGTAAAAAAGTCCCGCTCCCTGCCAGCCAGCAGCTCCTCTTCCATCTGCTCCATCTCTTTCTCAAAATGAGAAAGATAGAAAATATCATTTTCCACAAGAAATTCCATGATCTTAAGCAGAATCTGATCCGGGTGGATTTCATCCTCAAAGCGGTCCTTCTGTTTCTCCAGCCAGTGCTTCAATTCCCCGGAATCTTCAATGAGACAGAGTGTCTGTCCTGTCATATAAAATCCAAAGGAAAGCTGAGGAATCCTATCCTCTTTCTTCTGGGGTATCCGAAGGGTTCCTATCACACACTCCCGGAACACCTCTGCCTTACAGTAACGGACAGAACGCAGACTGTGCAAAAGCTCTCTCCCGTGGTAAAACTGCTCTCTGTGCTTTTTTACTTCCTCCACATCTATCAGTTTTACATTGGCATCTGTCATTTTTGTCACCTCTTGCTACCCAATAGTGGTTCACGCACTTCTATATACATTTTCTACATAGCATAGAGAAAGTATAACACAACTTTTATTGATTGCACGAGACTTTTTTGTTTTTCAGTGCAGTTATCACAAAATGCGTTACAGTTCACAGGTATGTGAACTGTAACTGTTTTGGGCAATGCTTCGCATGAAAAATTGCCCAAAACTGCAAACGGCAGACTTT
>ONEJ01000013.1 GCA_900316805.1 uncultured Lachnospiraceae bacterium | reverse complement strand
TGATGCGAGTTCCGCTATCCATCTCCGGAGAATCCAGGCGGCAGGCGGGGCTGCGGGAAAATCCATGTGGGAAGTTTTAATTATTTAACAAATGTGACAGCGATCATAGTATAGGCGGCTAATGTTACCAGCATATACAATGAGGTTGTAGTTGCAGCCAATTTGCTGGGCTCCTCTTCCCTGATATAAGTCTGCATGCTGAAACTGGGCGGTGCGGACATATAAACAAATAAGGCAGCGTGCATCAACAGATTGCCCGGATAGAGATAACGGATCACGAAAGCAAAGGGAACGAGCAGTAATCCCTGAGTCAGTACACGTGCAAAAATTGCCCGAATCGCTATTTTCACTCTTGTTTTATCAAAGTCAAAATCATATCCGATGACAATCAGAATGAGCGAATTTAATACCGTGGTAATCATGCTCTTGGTTGACATGTAGACAGTTCCAAGGTCTGTATCCAGCATATTTTTAAGAATTCCGGAAATACCACACGCAATTCCTAGAATAACAGCAATAAACACCGGACTTCGAAAGGCGTTTTTCACCATTTCGGAGAGCTTAATTTTTTTCCGGAATTTACGGATTGAAGCATCGCTGTAGAAAAGCTAAAGAAAAACAACATGGTTGCAATGTCAAAGATTGCGATATTTGCCAGATTCTCCTCACCAAACAGGTTGGTATAGAGTGGGTATGCCATCATTCCGCCTTCATAAACAGAAGTGATAAAGGGCAAATACCGGTTGTATTTCCCCGGAAGCAGAGGGCGAAGGAGAAGGCCAAGGCCAAAACTAACAAATAATACGATCAACATACACAGGAACAGAATGACCATATTCCTGACAGTAGTTTGATTTTTCGACATAGCATACCGATTCCAATCATTACTAAGATAGGCAGCACGCTGCTAAGGATGTTCAATTTTTCTTCCCCCTGCTCTGTATGTGTTGTTTCATTGGCAGATTGTCAAAGAATTCAAGGTTTTTAGAAATATTATACTCGAATACTATCATGCTTTCAATACATTTACCGGGATCCAGTTTTTAGAAAGCGTGTTGAGTGCGTTGTTTCGGACGCCGAGTACATATTGAGAATAAGGTTTACAAACTCGGATGTTTGTGTTATTGTAGGAACTGCAGGTGTTTTGCGATAAGCGAAATTGCTTATAGGTAAAAATAATAGGGAAACAGGTGTAAATCCTGTACGAACTCGTCACTGTGAGCGGGGAGCGAAGGGCCAAGTATGTCACTGGGAAACCGGGAAGGCGGTCACAAGCTATGATCCGTGAAGTCAGGAGACCTGCCTGCAGCATAGGAGTGGATATGCTTCCACCGGCCACGAGTAATTGGTCGCAAGCCGATATATAAGAAAATAGATACCTTCAGAAGGAATCCTTTGTTACTGTTCACATACCTGTGAACGGTAACAATCCTTTTGCCGGAAGGTTTATTTTGTTATGCTATCACTGTGCCCTTTTACTGATGCCTTCAGGAAAGGGCGATTTTGTTATACAGATTTTGGGGCATAGCAGAGTATTTACGGATGCGCACCTGACGGTACGTGGTTTAGCCATAGTGTAAGGTTTTTGCAATAGATGAATTTTTGCAGGGACCGTTGTTTAAAAGGAGGATTCGTAATGAAGAGAAAAAGTGTGATGGTAATGCTGGCAGCTGTAATGGCAGGAACGCTGGTGATGGGTGGCTGTGGAAATGGAAAGGCAGCAGAGGGACAGAATGGTTCTGCTTCCGGCCAGATGCAGACACAAGCCGGTGAGGAAGTGAATGGAACAGAGGATTTCGATCAGGCAGCAGCAGATAAGGTGGCAGATTTGATTGATGCAATTTATGTACAGGAGCGCAACGAGAATACAGATGCACAGTGTAAGGCGGCCAAGGAAGCCTGGGACGCACTGACCGATGCCCAGAAGGAGCTGGTTGAGGGGGAAAATGCAGATCCGGATTATTTTGGAAGAGATACCGGGGATGCCTCCAAGGATGATCCGCGAAATCAGGATGATATCGGAGAAAATGAGCTTCTGGTGGTAAGTTTTGGTACATCTTTTAACGACAGCCGTGTGGCTGATATTAAGGGAATTGAGGATGCATTGCAGGCGGCAAATCCGGACTGGTCCGTAAGAAGAGCTTTTACTTCACAGATCATTATCAATCACATTCAGGCAAGAGACGGAGAGTGTATTGACAATATGGAACAGGCCTTAGAGAGGGCGGTTAAGAACGGTGTGAAGAATCTGGTCATTCAGCCCACCCATCTGATGCATGGCGCAGAGTACGATGAACTGATGGATGTGGTGAATGCTTATCAGGATAAGTTTGAATCTGTAAAAGCAGCAGAGCCTCTGCTGGGAGAGGTTGGCGCCGATGCAGATGTTATTAACGCAGATAAGGAGGCCGTTGCAAAGGCAGTTACTGCGAAAGCTGTAGAGGAGGCCGGTTTTGACAGCCTTGATGCAGCAAAAGAGGCGGGAACCGCTTTTGTACTTATGGGGCATGGCACATCCCATACAGCTAAGGTTTCCTACAGCCAGATGCAGACCCAGATGAAAGAATTGGGATATGAAAATGTATTTATCGGAACCGTAGAAGGAGAGCCGGAGGATACTTCCTGTGAAGCAGTAATCGATGATGCTGCGGCAGCCGGTTATAAAAAGATTGTTCTTCGTCCTCTGATGGTGGTAGCCGGAGATCATGCCAACAATGACATGGCTGGGGATGATGAGGATTCCTGGAAGAGCATGTTTACCGCATCCGGCAAGTTTGACGGTGTGGAGGCACAGATTTCCGGACTTGGAGCCATTCCTGATATCCAGCAGATCTATGTGGATCATACTGCAGCGGTAATATCCATGAAATAAATTGGAAAGTGATAGAGGTATTATTTAAAATGAAGAAGAAATTTGTTGTATTACTTTGTATGATCATGTGTACAGGAACTGTGCTTACAGGATGTGGCAGCAATGAAAAACCATCAGGGACAGAGATGGCAGCAATTGCTACAGAAGAAGCCGGGACACAGAATAAAGAAGAACAGCAGGCGAAAGCAGAGATTCCGGATGGGGAATATACGGCAGAATTTAAGACCGACAGCTCCATGTTTCATGTGAGCGAGGCCTGCGATGGAAAGGGAAAACTGACGGTCAAGGACGGCGTCATGACGATTCACATTTCCCTGACCTCCAAGAATATCGTTAATCTTTTCCCGGGACTTGCAGAGGATGCACAGAAGGAGGGGGCAGATCTGCTGATGCCGACGGAAGATACCGTCGTCTATAGTGACGGCATGACAGAGGAAGTCAATGGCTTTGATGTGCCGGTTCCGGTGCTGGATCAGGAGTTTGATCTGGCATTGCTTGGGAAAAAGGGAACATGGTATGATCATAAGGTAAGTGTTTCCAATCCGCAGCCCTATGAACAGCAGGATACAGAAGCTGATGGTTTGGCTGATGAAAAGGGTACGTCTGAAGGAAAAACCGGCAAAAACGATACGGCATCATCGGCAGAACTGCCGGAGGATGGTTCCTACAGCGTGGATCTCATTTTTGAAGGCGGCAGCGGGAAAGCGAAAATTGAGTCCCCGGCCACTGTCAGGATTTCTGACGGAAAAGCTGTTGCCACAGTTACCTGGAGCAGTCCCAACTATGATTATATGGTGGTTGACGGACAGAAATATGAACCGGTAAATACAGAGGGCAATTCCGTTTTTGAAATTCCGGTGGCTGCTTTTGATGAGCCATTTACGGTGATCGGAGATACCATTGCCATGAGCAAGCCTCATGAGATTGCATATACACTGACTTTTCAGTCAAACACTCTGAAACCGGTTTCTGAGTAACCAGAATTCTGTCACGCAAACCGGCATAGAGAAACAGGCATCTCTTGTCGAGGACATGATAGAATGTGGGCGTATAAAAAGATTCGTGAGTTGTTACATACAACCACATGGGGCAGTTTTCTTTTGGGAATATGAAAAAGGGCGATTCTCTATCGGGGAAAATAACTTCAGGATATGAGGATAAGATTTAATAATCATGAATTAATATGAGATGGAAAGAAAAATGCTTAAGAAATATATTGGTAAAATCAGCTGTTTATTATTCATACTATGTATTCTGATGGCAAGACTGCCGGAGCTTATGGGCTGCGGCAGTCCTTCTTCTGCTTCTCAGGAAAATGATTTTTGGGACATGTCATCCGAGGAAAGCAGCACTGCAGCTGGCCATACAGGTGGAAATGCATCCGGAGAAAAAGATTCTGCGGTTCATCACACAGGTGGAAACGATTCCAAGGAGAGTGAGCAGAAAGAAAATGTGTGGAAAAACAGAAAAGAAATTCCGGGTTTGATTTACGAGAAAAGCATGGAGCTTTCCTACGCGGAGCAGTTTCAGGTGGACTACTATGAAGGTGGCTACACACTTTTAAAAACCAAGGTGGACGAAAATTGTTTTCTGGTGGTGCCGGAGGGAAAGGAGGTACCCCAGGGACTGGAGGATGACATTGTTGTTGTCAAACGTCCTATTCAGAATCTGTATCTGGTTGCTTCTTCTGTGATGGATCTGTTTGCCGCATTGGATGGAATGGATGCCATTGCCTTTTCCGGTCTGCAGGAAAACGACTGGTACGTGGATGCTGCCAAAGCCGCTATGAAAAAGGGAAAACTGGTCTATGCCGGCAAGTACAATAAGCCGGACTACGAACTTCTGGTATCCGGAAAATGTTCACTGGCCATTGAAAATACCATGATTACTCACTCCCCGGAGGTGGTGGAGAAACTGCAGGACTTCCAGATCCCGGTGATGATCGAGTGTTCCAGCTATGAGTCCCATCCCTTGGGGCGCGTGGAATGGATTAAGTTTTTCGGCACCCTTCTTGGAAAAGAAAAGCAGGCAGAACAAATCTTTGAGCAGCAGGTTTCTATCATGGAACAGGCCGCATCCGATGAGAAAACAGATAAGACGGTGGCCTTTTTCTTCATTACTTCCAATGGGCTGGTGCAGGTGCGGCAGTCCAACGACTACGTACCGAAAATGATAGAGCTGGCAGGCGGAAAATATATTTTCGAGGATCTGGGAGACCCGGACAGCCGACGTTCTACATTCAATATGCAGCAGGAGGAATTTTACAAGGGAGCAAAGGATGCAAATTATCTAGTCTACAACAGTTCCATAGATGGTGGGGTTCGATCGATAGAGGAACTGCTGGGAAAATGTGAATTGCTTGCCGATTTCAAGGCTGTGAAAGAGGGAAATGTTTATTGCACGACAAGGGACATGTACCAGCAGTCCCTTTCCATCGGTTATCTGATTGGGGATATTCATGCCATGCTGCAGGGGGATAAGGATGGTGAGATGAAGTATCTCTTTCACCTTAAGTAGAGATAATCTGAAGAATTCGATTTGAAACTTGATGCCATATGAAAGTGCGAAGGGGTTTATTGAAATAAAAGGACATAGATGAAAATTCCAAAATAGAAAAATAGTTGTAACTGTTCATGGTTCTGAACAGGCAATAGTTTGTACAAAGAGAAGATATGGACGAAAAAGAGAAAACATGAAAATAGTCCGTATGGAAGGGTGAAAAACACGGACGAAAATGATAAAACGAGAAATAAGTCCGTACAGGAAAGGAGGAATGCAGGATGAATCAGCAGAATAAGAGAATCAAGCGATACATCGCCGCCTGCGTAATACTGGCAGTTGGCGTGGCGGTATTCATGGTGTTAAATATCTGCATCGGAAGCGTCCGGATTCATCTTACAGACCTGGCAGAAGATGAAACCTTACGAAAAATCATCTGGGATATCCGGATGCCAAGGGCTTTTGCTGTCCTGATTCTGGGAGGGGCGCTGGCGTTGGCGGGATATCTTCTGCAGACCTTTTTTCACAATCCCATTGCCGGTCCCTTCGTGCTGGGAATATCCTCCGGGGCGAAAATGGTGGTAGCTCTTGTAATGGTATTTTTCCTGGGAAAATCCATCCGGGTTTCTTCGGCTGCCATGATTCTGGCGGCCTTTGTGGGGGCAATGCTTTCCATGGGTTTTGTCCTTCTCATGTCAAGGAAGATACAGGGAATGTCTATGCTGGTGGTCAGCGGTGTGATGATTGGTTACATCTGTTCTGCCATCACGGAGCTGGTGGTCACTTTCGCAGATGACGCGGATATCGTCAATCTTCACAATTGGTCTCAGGGGAGCTTTTCCGGTATGACATGGGATAACGTGAAGGTGATGACGGTAGTGGTTGCAGTTACCTTTGTGGTGGTATTTCTGCTGGCAAAACCCTTAAGTGCCTATCAGCTGGGAGAGGTTTATGCGGGAAATCTCGGGGTAAATGTGAGAACGCTTCGGATCGCACTGGTAATTCTGTCCAGTATTCTGTCGGCCTGTATTGTGGCCTTTGCAGGTCCCATTTCCTTTGTAGGGATTGCAACGCCTCATCTGGTGAAAAAACTGCTGGGTACGGCGGAACCCATCTGGATGATACCGGCCTGTTTCTTAGGGGGCAGTGTGTTCTGCTTGTTCTGTGATCTGCTGGCAAGGACGTTGCTGGCACCGACGGAACTGAGTATCAGTACGGTGACGGCAGTATTTGGTGCACCGGTGGTGTTGTATGTCATGGTTGAACGCAGGCGGCGTTCTTGACAAGATTGATATGAATGGAGATTGCGTGTCTATTCAGATTTGTGATTTTGACATGTACTCTCAAAACAGAATATTTGTTCAATGAATCAACAACTTAATCTTCACTGTACTAGGTACTTATGAACATTGTTTGAAAACAGGGACAGGGTTTGTGCGTGTGTCTGAGAATCAGGTACTACGCTAATTCATGTGTTGTTATGGGGACATTATATGATACAAGGGTCAAAAGGTCAGAACTCGTTCCTGCTTGCAGGATAAGAGCTCTGACTTGTTGACCCGCACACACATGAGGA